>NZ_JBMOWC010000015.1:0-132237 GCF_049310765.1 Bacillus sp. PSXD-155
TGAAGTGCACCCCAATTGTTAGACACAGTCTAACAATTGGAGGTGCATTTTTTATGGCTAAATTTTCTTCAAAAGAAAAAATCCAAGCGGTGAAACGATATTTAGATGGTACAGAAAGTGGAAAAATAATTGCTAAATCTATAGGAGTTAACCCTAGCGTACTTCGTGAGTGGATTAGACGATATGAGTCTTCAGGTGAAAAGGCCTTTGAAAAGTGCTATACATTCTACCCAGCCCAGTATAAACTAGATGTACTTTATTATATGAATGAACACGGGACATCTATCAGAGAAACAGCGGCACTTTTCAATATACCGTCTTATGAAACACTTCGGAAATGGAAAATAGCTTATGAAACAGGAGGATTGGATGCCCTACAATCAAAGAAAAAGGGGCATCCAACCATGAAAGATAAAAAAATAAAACCAGTAGATGAAGGATCAATCGAAGCCTTACAAGCGGAAAATGAGCGTTTACGTATGGAAAATGCATATTTAAAAAAGTTGAATGCCTTAGTTCAAAACAAAGAAAAATCACCAAACAAGACAAAGCGCAAGTAATCTACGAGTTAAGGCATGAATTTCCTATCAAGGAGTTACTTCAACTCGCAAACATTCCACGTAGTACGTACTATTACTGGATGAAACATTTTAATCGTCCTGATCCAAATGCGGAGGTAAAAGAACTGATTCAAGCTATTTATAATGAACACGATGGGTGTTATGGTTATCGTCGTATTCGTGATGAACTTATGAATCGTGGACACAAAGTAAATCATAAAAAAGTATATCGCCTTATGAAAGAATTAGGGTTAAAATGTCTGGTTCGTATGAAAAAATATCGCTCTTACAAAGGGACAGTTGGGAAAATTGCGCCAAATATTTTAAATCGCAACTTCCAAGCTGAAAAACCAAATGAAAAGTGGGTTACAGATATTACGGAGTTTAAGTTATTTGGGGAGAAGTTATACCTATCACCAATGTTGGATTTATTTAATGGTGAAATTATCACGTATACAATTAGTTCCAGACCGACCTATTCCCTTGTTTCAACGATGTTGGACCAAGCCCTTTATTGTGTAACCGATCCGGATAAACTCCTCATTCACTCTGATCAAGGTTGGCACTATCAAATGAAACAATACCGTCATTCTCTTAAGAATTGTGGCATAACTCAAAGTATGTCTCGCAAAGGAAACTGTTATGACAATGCCGTTATTGAAAATTTCTTCGGTATCATGAAATCGGAATTTCTGTATCGAAAAGAATTTGAAAGTATAACACATTTCAAACAAGAATTAGCAAAGTATATAGAATACTATAATCATAAAAGAATTAAGGCAAAATTAAAGGGTATGAGCCCAGTACAATACCGGGCTCATACCCTAGAGGCTGCCTAATGAAACGACCTGTCTAACTTTCGGGGGTCACTTCAGATAAGGTGGCTGTTTCGGTATTAATTTATTATTCACGTCTAAATGGACCTTTTGGAGCAATTAGCTCTAAATTAGTACCATCTGGATCACGGAAGTAGGCAACTCCTGTACCAAATCCAGATTTCAAGCCGTCTTCTTGAAAGATAATTGGTTCTCCATATGGGTGCTATCTTATGCCCATCAGGCTAACAAAATGAATTGCCTCTGAAACAAAAAAATGATTTTTATTACTATAAAAAACGTAAAGTATCTGTTTTTAGAAAAAATTAATTTTTATAAATTGATGGAGATATAACTCAATTCTTTTATATATTTAGTTAAATATGATTGTCAGAATGAACTTAAAGTAATTATGATTTCTAGAAATGCGAACTGATGTTTTGAATTGGTTTAAAGTTGCTGGAACAAAATAAAACCAATTGAGCAAAAAAACTTGCAAAAATAAAAAGAGAGATGTATATTAATTGATGTATCAATAATTGATATATCAATTAATGTTTTGACAAGAAAGAAAAGGAACGTTTCATGAAGGGAATGTTCGTAAATATCAGTGGAGAAGAACGCAAAATACTTATTCATGTTCTATTACAGATGCAAAAAAATGTAGGGAATATTAAAGAATAGAGAGTGTAGGGGGCAGAATAGTGTGGAAATAATCGTAGCTATTTTAGTCGGGATCGTAGCATTAGAACATTTGTTTATCATGATCCTTGAAATGTTTTTTATTGATTCAAAAGTAGCGAAACGTGTTTTCAAATTACCGAAGCATTTAGAAGGAGATCGAAACGTAGCCATTATGTTTGCAAACCAAGGTTTATATAATGGATTTTTAGCGGCTGGTCTCATTTGGGGACTTGTACTTGGACTCAATCCAATTGGTTATATGGTCCAATTATTTTTTGTGATTTGTGTGGTGGTAGCAGCTATTTTCGGAGGTTTCACATCTAATAAATCAATTATTGTGAAACAAGGACTTCCAGCTGTTTTAGCAATGGTTGCCCTTTTATGTATGATATAGAATCAAAGTTTCTCAATAAAAGAACTCATTTTTGAAAAGAATACGCTATTCTTTCTTTAGAATTATAGGAAAGGATGGCGTTTTTGTATGTCTATTTCTATAAGTAGTGAATTATAACTATTCCCTCAAGGGACTCAATTGCTTTTTAGCTTTTGGATATATGTTCATCCATCTATGTTTCCTCCTATTGTTGGATAGTGTAATAATTGATAAAAATTTTGATGAAATTGGATTATAACGATTGATCAAAAAAGTTAGTGATTAAAAATATTATTCTTTAGTACATACATTTTTAAGATGTTAAATATATTTCATAATAGTCTCTGTAAGATAGGGATAAGTAGAATAGTACTTTTTATAACTTTGAATATCATTCATAATAGCATCAGTAAGAAGAAAACAAGCTTTACGGTACTAGTTACCAACGATGTTACAGCAGTTTATTTGGAATCAGATTGATTGAAAGGTTGTACTATATGGCCTAATAATTTCGAAAAAATGTCGGTGTGGCATAAAACAATTATGGAGGTTAAAGATATGAGTACTTCAAATTTGAATGAAATAAGTAAACAAATTTTAAAAGAGGAGGAAACACTTCAATTTTCCTCTTTTACAAATGAAGATGCCTTGCAACTAGGTTTATTTATCGTTGAAACAGCGAAGCAAGAAGGGAAATTGATTGCTGTTGATATAACGAAAAATGGTGTGCAATTATTTCATTTCAAGATGACAGGGACAAATGAGGAAAATACGAAATGGATTGAGCGTAAAAAACGAGTCGTTTCCCTGCATGATCGTAGCTCGTATTATATGCAGATACAAAGTGAAATAACTGGAATTTCATATAATGAAAAATATCTTTTAGATACTTCGGAATATGCTGCGTTTGGTGGATGCTTTCCTATCAGAATAAAAAACGTAGGGGTTATTGGAATGATAACAGTTTCAGGATTACCACCAGAAGAAGATCATGAATTGGTTATAAGAGCGGTGAAAAATCAGTTGAATCAGTAATGAAAGTATTTTTATACTTTCATATTAGATAATGGAGTATTATAAGCAATTACTAATATGTAAATTCTTATGAGATGTTAATTATTAAATAAGTGACCAGTATGGTTTCTACTACAGTTCGTTAGTAATATTTAGTTAAATTTAAAATGTAAAAAGCCAGGTAATGCATTATTCATGCTACCTGGCTTTTTAACTATCAATTTAAGCTTATTTTCATGTTTGTGTAAATATGAAACAAGCAGGATACATGAATAGAGAATGGGTAAAATAATACCGAATGATGATTAGATTTTATGAATGATGTTATAAGGCTTTTTTTAGGGAAACTGAAGGAAGCAGTGTGTTTAGATTTAGAATGACTGGCAATGGGTGATAGGAAGTTCAATGATTCAAAAATGAACTCATTTAAACGCATATTATCTTTGAGATGTATCCTTTTGAAGAATATTAAAACTTAGGAGGAATGGAATTATGACAAAAGATTTCTATACTGCACTGAAAGAAAGACGTACTTACTATGGAATTAACAAAGAGGTACAAGTATCGGATGAAAAAATTAAAGAAATTGTGGAGTTTGCTGTGAAATATACTCCATCAGCTTTCAATTCTCAAACTGCGCGATTAGTTGTATTATTTGGTGAAGCTCATGATAAATTATGGGATATTACAACTGAAACATTAAGAAAAGTAGTTGGAGATGGAGAATTCTCAGGAACGCAACAAAAAATGGATTCTTTTAAAGCTGGTTATGGAACAGTACTATTCTTTGAAGATGAGGCTATCGTTAAATCGCTTCAAGAAAAATTTGTTGCATATGCTGAAAACTTCCCAATTTGGTCACACCAAGCATCAGGTATGCACCAATTAGTCGTGTGGACAGGTTTAGAAGCAGAGGGATTAGGGGCATCTTTACAACATTATAATCCATTAATTGACGATGAGGTAAAACAAGAATGGAATGTCCCTGCTAATTGGAAACTAATTGCACAAATGCCATTTGGTAATCCAACTGCTACTCCAGGTGAAAAAGAATTCCAACCGCTTGAAGAACGTGTGAAATTTCATAAGTAATATTCAAATGTAATAATACGATTTAGTTATAGTAGAGTTATTCGCTCTTTTTCGGGATAGGACTATGCTATTGATGAAATCGGAAAAATACTATTATATTTTTAAAAAGAACAAGGCGATCATTTTTGATCGCCTTGTTTGACATTTGTACAATTAATCTACGCATTACGCTTAATAAGCTAAACAGCATGAATTATTATGTATATTATCTAGTTATAGTTACCAAACATTTTTCAACACTATTTTACCTATTGCATTATTCGACTCCAAATACTTGTGTGCTTGTGCAACTTCATCAAACGTGAAAGTTTTCGAATCTAGCAATGGACGAAGTTTTCCTTCTTCTACTATTTGAGTTAGTTTAGTCAAAATTTCCCCGCAAGCGTCACGTTTATCGGTATGTAATATTTTTAACGCCATAAAAGTAACGTGCAGAGTAAGTCCTTTTGCGTGTAAAGGAGAGAGGTCATGGGTTGAACGAGCTGCAATTGTTACGACAGTTCCATTAACTGCGGCAGCTTCAAAAGAATGATCAAGATTCTTGCCGCCTACTGTATCAAATATAACTTCAAATCCGTTTCCGTTCGTATGTTTTTGTACATATTCTTGAACAGATTCTTCTTTATAATTAATAGCTATATCGGCTCCTAAACGATGGGCTATTTCTATTTTGCTTTGCTGAGAAGCGGTTGTAAAAACTTTAGCACCTGCCCATTTAGCTAGTTGAATGGCTACGTGTCCTACGCCACCAGTAGCTCCATGAATGAGAACATTTTGACCAGGTTTAATATTTGCACGATCAAATAAAGATTCCCAAGCTGTAATTGCCACTAATGGTAGAGCAGCTGCTTCTTCCATTGTTAAATTTTTAGGTTTGTGAGCAATTAATCGCGCATCAGCAAGCATAAATTCTGCAAGTGCACCTCCAGTTTCTTTAAAACCTCCGGCACATCCGTATACTTCATCCCCACATTTAAATTTCGAAACACCTTCTCCTACTTCAATAACAATACCAGCTACATCGCCGTGTAATATAGCTGGAAACTCAGGAGCGACTGCTGAAACGGCACCACTACGCATTTTTGTATCGATTGGATTTACACTTGTTGCTTTTACATCGATTAGAACATGACCTGGTAAAAGTTTTGGTTTTGAAACTTCTTCTAATTGAAATACAGATGAATCCCCAAAAGAATGGATAATTTGTGCTTTCATAGTTTATACCTCCTGTTTGTGGTTATAGCATAGCAAAGTACGAAAAATAAGTATAATATTTTGAATTTGGTTAGTGAGAATTTTATATAAAGAAGAGGAAAGTGCATGAAATGAAATAATGTAACGTACTTCTAAAAACTACTGTAAAGCTTTTTGAAGAAAGGGTAGATGTTATTTTTGCAGCATGATTTATTCATTACGTTTATCCCGCATTAACAGGCAGTAAGACCCCCGCCTCAAAATTCAGCGAAAGCAAAGAAGTTAGGTGGGAGTTGGGCTGCTCGTAAAAGCCCGATTGGTGAGGGCTGATTAAAGTTTCACTTTATTCGGAGCGACAGGGGATTTAGCGAAACGCAAAATTTACCCTGCTTTATATAAACTATTTAGTAATCAAAATATACCACAATCTATTTCGATTATCGGTATTGGCAGAAAGGCAATGTCAGATTTGGAATTTCAAACAAAGGTAGAACAATCCCTTGCTACATTTTCTAGAATATCTTCTGATGACGAATCAGGAGTAGAAGAATTTATTAGCACATTTCGTTATTGTCAATTAGATACAGCGAATATAGTGGGCTATCAAGATTTACTGAGCCTTGTAAAAAAGCGTGAAACAGAATTAAACATTCCTGAAAACCGTATGTTTTATCTATCTGTTATACCAGAAGTATTTGATGTGATTGCTTTAAATATTAAAGAGAGTGGATTGTGGGCTACAAAAGGATTAAACCGTCTTATTATAGAGAAGCCTTTTGATTATAATGTAACGTCTGCTCGCGAGTTTAACGGAAAATTAATTGAAGATTTTGATGAAACTGATATTTATTATATTGATCATTATCTTTGAAAATGAATGGTAACTAGGAATACACTTAGAAAAGTATTATGAAATAAATAGTATTTAATTCAAGACATTTTTATTGACGATAATAATTTATGTGGTTAATATATTAGACATAAGATTACTTAATTACTAAAAGTAATTAGATATAAAATATTTCGTTAAGTTCTATAAATAAGTAAGTTGCAGTAGAAATGCTTTGAATTGCCACTATTAATATTGGGGACAATGAGAGAGCGAAAGGTATAAAAAGAATTGGAATTAGATAACTCTTTGTTTTTTATAAAAACAGGAAGTATAAGAGTATGAGCTTCTGTACAATTCATTTTTAGTATATTGACGAGGATTATACAACAAGAGGGGGACTGAAATTGGAATCAATGACCTTTGTTTTATTTGGAGCGACAGGGGACTTAGCGAAACGCAAAATTTACCCCGCGCTATATAACTTATATAGAGATCAAAAGCTTCCAAAGCAGATATCTGTTATCGGGCTTGGAAGACGTCAAGTATCTCATGAAGATTTTCAAGAAAGAATAAAAGAATCAATAGAGACGTTTTCTCGTCAGAGGGAAGAAGGTACTCCGGAACTCGAAGGTTTTTTAGATAATTTTCGCTATTGTCCATTAGATGTGAGTAAACCGGAAGACTATGAGAGGTTATTACAAGTCGTTCGTGAAAGGGAAGAGGAACTACATATAAAAGGTAATAGAATGTTCTATCTTTCAGTTGCTCCTGAATTTTTCGAGACGATTGCTTTAAATATTAAGGAAAGCGGACTTGATAAAACAGATGGATGGAAACGCCTGATGATTGAGAAACCGTTTGGGCACGACCTTACATCTGCTCGTGAGCTTAATGATAAGCTTAGTCGCACGTTTGAAGAAGACGAGATATACCGTATTGATCACTATTTAGGTAAACCGATGATTCAAAACCTTGAAGCACTAGAATTTGCAAATCCTGTTCTCCAATCGATTTGGAACAAAGAACATATAGCAAATGTACAAATTACAGCTAGTGAAACAGTTGGGGTTGAAGAAAGAGCCGGATATTATGATCATGCAGGAGCCATTCGAGATATGGTTCAAAATCATATGTTACAAATATTAATGATGACTGCTATGAATCTGCCGGAAAAGGTTAATGCATGTGAAATTCGAGAGGAAAAACGAAAGGTAATGGAGACGCTTCGTAAAGTGAAAAAAGAAGACGTTCAAAGCCATATCATTCGAGGTCAATACTCTTCAGGAGAGATAAAAGGCGGGCAAGTTGTAGCGTATAAAGAGGAGCCAGGAGTAAATCCTTCTTCTAACATAGACACATTTGTTGCTGCTCGTTTGTGGATCGATAATCCATTTTGGACTGGCGTTCCCTTCTATATACGAACAGGAAAACGAATGAAAGAAAAGTCCACTCGTATTGTAATCGAGTTTAAAAATACGTTAAAACAGCAATATCAAGATAATAATCCAAATGCAGCACCTAACTTATTAATAATTGAAATTAGCCCAGGTGAGAATGTTTCATTACAGTTAAATAGTAAAAATCCATTGAAAAATGGAGAGATTGAACCGATGCGTATTAACTTTACTTGCGAGCAAGTGGATGTGGGAGTACCTGAAGCGTATGAAAGACTCATTCATGATGCGGTGAGTGGAGACGCTACATTCTTTGCACATTGGAGAGAAGTTGAATTGTCATGGGAATGGGTACAACCAATTCTTGAAGCGTTCGAGGAAAACTTATTACCGCTTCATGAATATGAGTCTGGTTCATATGGTCCAGAAGCGTCTAATGAACTGTTGCAAGAAAGTGGATTTAAATGGTGGTTAGATCAAGAGCCGGAAAAATAAGTACTTTCTTTCATGAAAGCATTTAGGGGGACGATTACTATGACACAAAACATAAATCAATTAGCAGTGAATACACTTCGTACGTTATCGATTGATGCTATTAATGCGGCAAACTCAGGTCATCCAGGTCTTCCGATGGGAGCAGCACCAATGGCTTATGCATTATGGGCGAATCATTTAAATTACAATCCTAATCACCCAGAATGGTTTAACCGTGATCGTTTCGTTTTATCGGCGGGACATGGATCTAGTCTGTTATATAGCCTACTTCATTTAGCTGGATATGACGTTTCAATTGATGACTTGAAAAACTTCAGAAAGTTAAATAGTAAAACACCAGGACATCCTGAGTTTGGTCATACTCCTGGAGTTGAAGCGACTACAGGCCCGTTAGGACAAGGGATTGCTAATGCTGTCGGAATGGCAATGGCAGAAGCTCATTTAGCAGCGAAGTTTAATAAGGATGGTCACTCTATTATAGATCACAATACGTATGCTTTAGTCGGAGATGGTGACTTAATGGAGGGTGTCGCTTATGAAGCGATGTCAATGGCAGGACATATGAAACTTGGCAAGTTAATTGTACTGTATGATTCAAATGAAATTTCACTTGATGGTGAATTAGGCATTGCTTTCTCTGAAGATATTCAGAAAAGGGCAGAATCTGTACATTGGCAATATGTAAGAGTTGAAGATGGAAACGATGTCGATGCTATTACAAAAGCCATTACATTAGCGAAAGAAAATACGGATCAACCTACTCTTATAGAAATTAGAACCATTATAGGTTATGGAAGTCCAAAAGTTGCTGGAACGAACAAAGCACATGGTAATCCGCTTGGAGTAGAAGAAGCGACAGCGACAAAACAAGTGTATGGTTGGCACTATGAGGAAGACTTCTTTGTGCCTGAAGAAGTAACAGCTCATTTTAATGAACTGAAACAAAAAGGTATTGAAAAAGAAAATGACTGGAATGAGCAGTTCAATTCATACAGAGAGTCGAACCCTGCACTAGCAGATGAATTAGAAAAAGCGATTACAGGTGAGGTTTTAATTGAAGCGAAAGACATTCTATCCTTTGATATTGAAAAAACGATTTCCACTCGTGTTGCAAGTGGGGAAGCTATTAATCATTATGTGAAATCGATTCCTTCTATTTTCGGTGGAAGTGCAGATCTTTCTCATTCCACTATGACAGATATAAAAGGTGAAGCTGTGTACGCGGTAGAATCGTATGCTGGACGAAATATATACTTCGGTGTACGTGAACACGCAATGGGCGCGGCAGCGAATGGACTGGCTCTCCATGGAGGAGTAAAACCTTTCGTAAGTACATTCTTTGTATTTAATGATTACCTTCGTCCATCGATTCGACTGGCTGCACTGCAAAATTTACCTGTTACTTACGTATTTACACATGATTCGATTGCTGTAGGAGAAGATGGTCCAACGCATGAACCAATTGAACAATTGGCAGCGCTTCGAGCAATTCCTGGTCTAACAGTTATCCGTCCGTCAGATGCAAATGAAACAGCAAGTGCTTGGGCGTATGCTTTACAGCAAACGGATGGTCCAGTCGTTTTAGTACTGAGCCGTCAAAATTTACCGGTGTTTAATGAAACGAAAGCGAACATAGAGAATCTCTCTAAAGGAGCTTACGTATTAACACAAACGAATGAAAATCCGGATGTAATTTTAATTGCGACAGGTTCTGAAGTATCCTTAGCTACTAGTGCGAAAGCAAAATTAGAAGAAGATCAAGTTTCTGTTCGCATCGTTGCAATGCCGAGCTGGGAGTTATTCGATCGCCAATCGAACGAATATAAAGAATCCGTTCTTCCGTCTTCTATAACGAAACGAGTATCTCTTGAAATGGGTGTATCTCTAGGTTGGGAACGTTATGTAGGACAAGAAGGAAAAGTACTATCAATTGAAACATTTGGAGCTTCAGGAACTGGAGCTGAAGTCATGAATCTATTTGGATTTACGACAGAAAATGTTGTTCAAATTACAAAAAATGTGTTGAATTCTTAAGCTATGACTGTGAATACCTTTCTGTACATACTAACATTTCAGTGCTGAAAGGTATTCCAGATTGTAGTGATATGGATTTTTAATAAAAGATGATTTGAGGAGGAATTATATTATGCAAGTAGGATTAATTGGGTTAGGTAAAATGGGATTAAATTTAGGGAAAAATTTAATGGATCATAAACATGAAGTAGTAGCATTTGATTTAAATACGAGCGCAGTAGAAGAAATGAAAGAGTACGGGGCAACGGGTACATCTAGTTTAAGTGAACTTGTTCAGTCATTACAATCACCAAGAATTCTTTGGGTAATGGTACCACACGCTGTTGTTGATTCTGTTATTGATGAGGTTACACCACTTTTATCAAAAGGAGATATTTTAATTGAAGCTGGTAATTCACATTATAAAGAGTCTATCCGCCGATATGAGCAATTAAAGAAAGATGGCATTCACTTTATGGATGCAGGAACTTCTGGCGGAATGGAAGGCGCTCGTAATGGTGCTTGTTACATGATCGGAGGAGATCAAGAAGCTTGGGACATCGTTGAACCTATCTTCCGCGATACTGCTGTAGAAAATGGATTCTTATATGCTGGAAAAGCTGGTAGTGGTCACTTCTTAAAAATGGTTCATAACGGAATTGAATACGGTATGATGGCTGCTATTGGTGAAGGATTTGAGATTCTAGAGAAAAGTGAATTTGACTACGATTATGAAAAAGTATCAAGAGTATGGAACAACGGTTCAGTAATTCGTTCTTGGTTAATGGAATTAACAGAAAATGCATTTTCTAAAGATGCAAAACTGGATGAAATTAAGGGTGTTATGCATTCTTCTGGTGAAGGAAAATGGACAGTAGAAACAGCATTAGACCTTCAAACAGCAACTCCTGTTATCGCAATGTCTCTATTAATGCGCTACCGCTCATTAGACAATGATACATTTACAGGAAAAGTTGTAGCGGCTCTGCGCAATGAATTTGGCGGACATGCAGTAGAAAAGAAATAAAGTGAAACTTTAATAAGTAGGGGCTTTATTCCACACCAATCGGGCTTTTACGGGATAAGCATATTAAACATGTAACTCATCAACGTTTAAAAACTGGAGGGAATTGATCATGAAATTTTTTATTGATACTGCAAATCTTGAGGACATAAAAAAAGCATATAAACTTGGAGTTTTAGCTGGTGTTACAACGAATCCTTCTTTAGTAGCAAAAGAGGGTGTTAAGTTTGAAGACCGTATCGCAGAAATTTGTCAGGCAGTACCTAAAGTTGAGTCTGTTTCGGCAGAAGTAACGCCAGATGCTGTTACAGCTGAAGAAATGATTGCTCAAGCAGAAGAATTAATTAAAATTAACGGTGGCGATAAAAATGTCACGATAAAACTTCCAATGACGCTAGCAGGATTAGAAGCTTGTCGCTATCTTACTGAAAAAGGTGTGAAAACGAACGTTACACTTATTTTCACTGTGAACCAAGCACTTTTAGCTGCTCGAGCAGGTGCAACGTACGTTTCTCCATTTTTAGGACGTTTAGATGATATTTCTGAAGATGGTGTATTATTAGTTGCTAAAATTGCTGAATTATTCGATGTTCATCAATTAGATACACAAATTATTGCGGCTTCTGTCAGACATCCAGATCATGTAACTCGTGTAGCGATGGCAGGTGCTCATATTGCAACAATTCCTTATAAAGTAATTGAACAACTTGCTATGCACCCATTAACAGACCAAGGTATTGAGAAGTTTGCTGCGGATTGGGCGAAAGCTCCTAAATTATAATGCATGAAAGTGAAGGTGCTTTCCGAAAATTGCTTTTTATGAGAGGACAAATCCTAAGTAACTTCATCGTTTAAACTGGATCCTGAGTTTGTAGTCTTACTACGTGAAAACAGCAGAGAAGAAAGTGTCATTCACTTTTAAAAAAGGAAAAATTGATCGCGCGAAGCATTTATCACAATAACATTATAATTATGAAAGAGAAATCCCCTTATTAGAGAGATGAGTTATAGTGTATCTCTAATAAGGGAGATTCTTTTTATATAAATCATTATGATGTGAAGATGCTTTTAAGTGTATAGCAATATGTAAAGGTATCTTTTACTCAAGTAAGAACTATATAGGTTCTTTTAATTATATAGTAATTATGAAAGGGTTTACATAAAGGGGGATTGAGTATGAATATGTACCTTTTAATTATTACATTATTATCAATTGTAATTGTTATTTTAGGGGTATCTTGGTGGAGATGGCATGCGTTTATTAGTTTAACGATTGCAAGTTTGTTTTTAGCAATTATGTCTGGAATGCCAATGGATAAAATAGTGAGTGCTTATGAAACGGGAGTCGGAAGTGTTCTAGGACATTTAGTAGGCATTTTAGTATTAGGTACAATTTTAGGGAAAATGATGGCAGAGTCAGGTGCTGGAATGCAAGTGGCAGAGTTCTTTATTAAATCCTTTGGGATAAAAAACTTACCATGGGCCATGTTAATTGCAGGTTTTATTATTGGAATTCCGGTGTTTTTTGAAGTAGGTATTTTAATATTACTGCCGTTAGTAATTTCAATTCATAAAACTACGAAACAAAATATTTTATTGATAGCGTTACCAGCAATTGCTGGGCTATCTGTCGTACACGGCCTTGTTCCTCCACATCCAGGGGCAATCGTTGCAATTGGTATTTATAAAGCGAATCTTGGGAAGGTACTATTGTATTCACTCATTATTACATTTTTTGCAGCGATTATTGCAGGTCCTATATTCGCTAAATGGATTCACAAACGTGTAATTCCTGAAAATGAGCCAGAATTGATTCGTGTAAATACAAAATCAACGAAATTACCAGGAATAGGAGTTTCATTTTTAGTTATTTTGTTACCTGTTATGTTAATGGTTTTAGCTGCAGCAGCTCCTTATGTGCCTTTTTCTACTACTTTGATGAAGACTGTCACATTAATCGGTAGTCCTATCATTGCGCTATTGATTGCATGTTTTGCGGCGTTCTATTTTCTTGGATTTCGTCAAGGTATCGATAAAAAAGCTATTAAGAAGATAACAGAAGATAGCTTATTACCAATCGGTTCAATTGTTGCGATTATAGGTGCTGGTGGCGGATTTAAGCAAATTCTTATCGATAGTGGCGTAGGGAATGCTATTGCTCAAATGTCTGAACATTTAGCTCTATCTCCAATTGTATTAGCATTTATGGTTGCTGGATTAATTCGAATTGCGACAGGATCAGCGACAGTCGCCTTAACAACAGCAGCAGGTATTGTTTCGCCAATCGTTGAAAATACGACAGGTGTGAACTTAGAGTTACTCGTCATTGCAACGGGTGCAGGAGCACTTATGTTTTCACACGTAAACGATGCTGGTTTTTGGATGGTAAAAGAATACCTAGGGTTAACAGTGAAAGAAACATTTAAAACATGGACGGTATTAGAAACGTTACTTTCATTTATCGCTTTTGGAGGAGTTTTACTACTCGATATGTTTGTTTAAGATAAAGATGTTTCTATTTAGATAATTGTGGCATACAACGTTATCAATAGATAAAAGGAATGTATTTTTATGGTGGGATACTGTAACAATTTTTTGTTAGGAGGAAGAAATGGTGAGCTCAAAATATATGATTGGTGTAGACATTGGGACAACTAGTACAAAATCAGTTCTATTTTCTACTGATGGATCTGTTATTGCTAGTCATGGAATTGAATATCCTTTATATTCTCCTACACCTGAAACAGCAGAACAAGACCCAGAAGAAATTTTTCGTGCAGTAATAAATACGATTAAAGAAACTGTACGATCAAGTAGTGTACAGCCGAATGATATTCTTTGTGTCTCTTTTAGTTCGGCAATGCATAGTCTCATTGCTGTAGATGAAAAGGGAAAGCCGTTAACGAAATGTATCACTTGGGCAGATAATAGAAGTGCAGGCTGGGCGGAGAAAATAAAGAATGATATGAATGGTCATGAAATTTACCTTCGTACTGGCACACCAATTCATCCGATGTCACCACTTTCGAAATTAGTTTGGCTACAGAATGAGCAGGCAGAATTGTTTGCAAAAAGTTATAAATTTATTTCGATTAAAGAATATGTTTTTTATAAGTTATATAAGGAATATACAATTGATTATTCTATAGCATCAGCAACAGGAATGTTCAATTTAAAATCTTTAAAATGGGATGAAGAGGCTTTACATGTTGCGGGAGTTACAGATGAAAAGCTTTCTAAACTTGTTCCAACAACGCACAGTTTAACAGGATTAGATGAAGAGCTTGCCAAAGAGATGAATGTACTTGTTTCTACGCCATTTGTAGTAGGGGCGAGTGATGGAGTACTATCTAATTTAGGTGTAAATGCAATAGATCCTGGCGTTGTGGCTGTTACAATTGGTACAAGCGGTGCGATTCGTGCTGTAACAAATCGTCCTGTAACAGATCCAAAAGGGAGAATCTTTTGTTATGCGTTAACTGAAGACCATTGGGTAATCGGTGGACCAGTGAATAACGGCGGTATGATTTTCAGATGGGCTCGTGACCAATTGGGTACTTCAGAGATTGAACTTGCGAAGCGTTTAGGGAAAGATCCATATGAAGTACTTACTGAAATAGCAGCAAAAGTGAATCCTGGATCTGACGGTTTATTGTTTCACCCGTATTTAGCAGGGGAAAGAGCTCCTTTATGGAATGCAAATGCACGAGGATCTTTCTTTGGACTCGGATTGCATCATAAGAAAGAACATCTTATCCGTGCTGTTTTAGAAGGCGTAATTTATAATTTATATACGGTTCTTCTCGCTTTAAAAGAGTTAATTGGCGAACCGAAAAAAATTCAAGCGACAGGCGGCTTTGCAAGGTCGGAACTTTGGAGACAGATGATGGCGGACATCTTCCATCAAGACGTATATGTTCCGGAAAGTTTCGAAAGCTCTTGCTTAGGAGCTGCAATCCTCGGTTTATATAGTTTAGGTGAAATAGATACATTATCCGTAGTTTCTGAAATGGTAGGTGCAGATTTTCATCATGAGCCAAACATGGAAAGTGTGGAAAAATATAAAGATTTAACGCCAATCTATATTCGTCTGTCCCGTCAATTGGAAGAAGAATATGAAAGTATAGCAGCGTACCAAAAAAAGTGGGTTTAAAAGCTATTTACCAAGAAAATATGGTAACGTATAAAGAGGTACTCCGATTTTTTAGGATACTCTTTCAACATAAAATATTTTAAGAAGTATGATGAATGAAAAATATAGGGAGAGAGGGTTATGAAAATGAAGGATAACAAAGAGTTTATTGGATATGTTGGAACTTACACGAAAGAAAATAGCGAAGGAATATATAAGTTTACTTTAGACACAGAAGCAAAAAAAATTAGTAATGTAACACTTGCCGCTAAGCTTGATAACCCTACATATGTAACGATTAACCGAAAGAATGAATATCTCTATTCTGTTGTTAAGGAAGGCGAATCTGGCGGTGTAGCTGCGTATTCCATTGATAGTCATACTGGAGAACTAAAAGCGAAAAATAGACAAGTAGTAGAAGGTGCTTCTCCTTGTCATATTAGTGTTGATAGTGGAAATCATACAGTAGTTACAGCGAATTACCATAAAGGAACGATTGAGTCTTTTGAAATAAATGAAGAAAATGGAACTGTAAATCCTGCTTCATCTATTATGGCACATGAAGGTTCAGGTCCGAATAAAGAAAGACAAGAAAAACCACATGCACATTACGCGGGGTACACTCCTGATGAAAAATATGTAGTGGGCGTTGATTTAGGGATAGATAAAATAATTACGTATGAAGTAAAAGATAGTACATTAACAGAAGTGAATCGTTTATCTGTAAATCCAGGAAGTGGTCCAAGACATATTACTTTTCATCCGAATGGAAAGTATGCGTATGTGATGACGGAGCTTAGTTCAGAGGTTATTGTGTTAACATATAATCCTGCAGAAGGATCCTTTACAGAATTACAGTATATTTCTACTGTTCCAGAAGAGTTTGATGAAAATAATCAAGGAAGTGCGATTCATATTTCTTCTGACGGCCGTTTTGTATATGCAGGTAATCGTGGTCATAATAGTATCGCTGTTTATAGCGTAGATCAAAATTCAGGTCAGCTTACATTTGTTGAACACACATCTACAGAAGGAAATTGGCCAAGAGACTTTGTATTAGATCCTACTGAAAAGTTCCTTGTTGCTACAAATGAAAAGTCACATAATCTTGTGTTATTTTCAAGAGATGAATCTACAGGTAAGTTAACACTTTTACAATCTGATGTTGCTGTGCCAGAGCCTGTTTGTGTGAAGTTTGTAAATGTTTAAGTTGTGTTCGATATAATTTCATAAACTCAGAAAATAATAAAAAGCAAAGCGATATCGCTTTGCTTTTTATTGTTTCTTTTTCGGTCTACGTACTAACTCACCGCCGCAATTTGGACAAACGTTTTGCCTTTCTTCTGTACATGGTGCGCAAAATGTACATTCGTATACGCAAATGTAAGCTTCAGAATCTTGCTCGAGTGATTGATCGCAAATTTGACAGTTTGTTTTCATTTCTAGTGCCATAATAAGTCTCTTTTTAGTTTGAAAATTTATAATTTAATTATAATTCATTAAATAGAAATAGTCCTTTTCAATTGAAAGGAAATCGAATGATAAAGTTATGAATTGAAATGAAAGATGCTAGTTTATTTTAAAATTGATTATTTATTACAGTTGGAATATTATGAAATAGTCAAAAGACAACAGGGGGTATAGATTTTGACTAATCATAACGATCATTTAAAAGCAAACTGCGAAACATGCTTCGGTCTATGTTGCGTTGCATTACCGTTTGCAGCATCGGTAGATTTTGCAGTGAATAAAGATGGTGGTAAACCATGTTCCAACTTACAATCAGATTTTAAATGTAGTATACATAAAAATCTTAGAGGAAAAGGTTATAAAGGTTGTACAGTATTTGAATGTTTCGGTGCTGGGCAGAAGATTTCTCAGGGTACGTTTAAAGGGATTGATTGGAGGAAAGATGCAAAGCATGCAAGAAAAATGTACGATGCTTTTCCGGTTATGCATCAACTTCATGAAATGCTTTGGTATTTGAATGAAGCGATTCTTTTAAAGGCAACACAGCCAATTCATAAAGAGCTGGAGACCGCAATTGAGGAGACAGAGCGACTTTCGAATTTAAATCCAGATGAGTTAATGAAAATAAATGTTCCAATGCATAGGGCAGAGGTGAACATTCTTCTTTTAGAAACGAGCGAATTAGTATGGAAGGAAATGAATACTGCGCGTAAGAAACGAATCATTCACCGCGGAGCAGACCTTATGGGAGCGAATCTGAAAAAGAAAAATTTACAAGGTGCAAATTTAAGAGGAGCTTACTTAATTGCGGCTAACTTAAATGGTGCAGATTTAAGAGGAGCAGATCTCATCGGAGCAGATTTGCGAGATGCAGATATTCGCGGGGCTGATTTTACTAATAGTATTTTTCTGACGCAAGTTCAAGTTAATGCTGCTAGAGGGGACAAACATACGAAATTACCGAAATTATTGTCTCGTCCATCGCATTGGAGTGCGTAAAGAGTGAGGAGTATTTAGTGTGGATATATTTCAGTATTTAGAAGAGATGCAAGAGGATGTCTTTTCGTTAGCAGTAGAGCAAATAGAAGCGAAGTATTATGATATTTGTTGCATGTTGGCGTCTACAGAATATGCAGAACGAATTAAAGTAATTGATGTAGAGTCATATAAGGTAAGTATTCGAGTAGGTTTGGATGCAGCTGTAGAAATGGCTACTAATGAAGAAGCAAAAGCGATTTATTTTGAGTATGACCTTGATAACGAGTGGACTAGTCAGTTTTATATTTGTGAGGAGTATGCTCCACTTGAAGAAGAGGATGATGATTGGGCTTCTGAATGGACATATGATGTTGAGGGACCGGAGTCTGTAGAATTAGCGGATATGTATAATGAAAATGGCTTTGACACAAGTGAAAAAGCAATCGGTATCACTTTATATTTAATTGCTAAAACGCTGTGTAGTTTTATAAGTGTACGTAGTGAAGTGCAAAATAATATACCGATTTGTATTGGTTTTCACGACCAAGATCCAATAATGCGAACAGGCAGAGATTAAGAATCTCTGCCTGCTTTTTATTTCTTTTCAAAAGTAGTAATGAAAACACTACATATAATAAGAATACCACCAATAAAAAAGTTACTATTTAATGTTTCATTTAAGAGCAACCAACCAAGTAACGATCCAACGATAGGTTGGAAGAAGAAAAATAAGGAACCGATGCTTGCATCCAGTAATTCTAATCCTTTATTCCAAAGGAAAAAGGCACCTGCTGTTGAGACGATTCCTAAGTATAATACGCCTAATATTACGTACGTATTTACTGTTCCGATAGAGGCCGCTTGTAGCTCCCATATCATAAAAGGTGTAATAAAAAAGAGTGAAAAGAAAATTGCGTACGTTGTAATAACTAAAGATGAAAATCGAGCTGAAGCGATTTTTACATAAATAGATAGTAAAGCCCACGTAATAGCGGCTCCAACTAAAATGATTGTTCCGATAAAATAGGAGCCGATTTCAATATCCCATCCGATTACGATAATGACACCGATTGTCGCTATTATAGTAGATAAAAGTCTACGAGCAGTTAGTTTTTCTTTCAAAATGAGCGCTGCAAATATAACCATAAATGCAGGTGTAGCTGATGTAACTAACGAGCCTGTATGAGCGTCGGATAATTTTGTTCCGATAAATTGGCATGTGATCGAAATGAAATAGCCGATAAATCCAATCCAAGCGAATAGGAGCCAATCTTTTTTGCGAATGGTTACTTTTTTCTTTTGCTTTTTCTCAGCTAGTTTCAAAATGCCATATAAAACAACAAAAGCGATAATAAAGCGTAGCCAAACGAGTGTTAGTGGTGGGATAAAATCGAGTACGTATTTGCTAACAACATACATACCGCCCCATATACTTGCTGCTAGTGATAAGTATATAGCTCCTAAAATTGTTTGTTTCATATGAAATACCTCCGTCTATTTTTAGGGTAATATGAGTTCCCTAAGACGAGGCATAGTGTATGTGCTAAATGAATGCCCGTCTTAGTTTATAGACGGCCTACAGGTTGATCGTTTTCGAATGAAGTGTTGTAGTACATGAGTGCATTCCTCCTTCATAATTTTATAATGATATTATAACTTAATTTTCAGTTTATTGGAGGTTCTTATGAAATATATCGTTATAAAAACACATGTTAGCAATTATCCTAATCCAATTCGCTTAGAAGAGAGGGGTGTAGTGAAAATGATAGAGAGTTACGTTGGTCCAGAAGACTGGGAAAACTGGATGTTTTATCACGAAGAGAAGTATAACTGGAAAGGATGGGTTTGGTGAGAAGGAACAGATGATGAGAAGGGCTGGACACCAAAGGAAAACTTACAAAAATATTAGTAATACTATTTGTTTAATAATTAGGACACATATTTTTTGTTTGTGAGTATATTGGTTGTAGAGTAAAAAGTAGATTAATAGAGAAAGAGGAGGAGATTGTAATAACTACAACCGTTATTTCTCATTTTTATAACGAAGAGTATTTGCTACCATGGTGGCTTATGCATCACACGAAACTTTTTGATCATGGTATTTTAATTAATAAAGGTTCAACAGATCGTTCCGTTGAGATTTGTAAAAAATTCGCACCGCATTGGGAAGTGCGAGATTCTGTAAATCCAGAGTTTGATGCATATGCGACAGATCATGAAGTGATGAGGATAGAACAAGAAGTACAAGGATGGAAAATGGTTTTAAATACGACTGAGTTTCTTTGCATGCAAGATAAAAATCAGTTTTGGAAATCACTAAATGAATTGGGAGGGAGGATGTATTGGCTGGACGGGCTTATCATGGTTGATGATCCTAACTACAACTATCCGGACCTTAACTTTGGAATACCTTTAATGAAACAGCGATTTCATGGTTATTTACCAGAAGATTGGCCGTTATGGAGAAGAGGTAGATTTATTCATAATCATGAACATGGAAGTTATACGGTTGGAAGACATTTATCCGCGCATGAATCTATGATTTATCCGCCCTTTGCTTGTATATTATGGTTTGGATTTAGTCCGTGGAACGATGTGATGAGAAAGAGAAAGTTACAAATTGGTCCAACTCTTTCTGAAGCTAGTAAGCATGGGGGAATGGGGACGCACCATATTATTACGCCGGAAAGATTAGAAGTATGGTATAAGGAATTAGCGAGAGGAACGAAGGATTTACGTTTTAGTGATGCATATCGTTATGTTTTTGTATAAATGATTTCCACCATAAAATTGTTTCTTCTATTCCTGTATTTAAATCGTATGTTGGTTTCCAGTTTACTTCAGTTTTTAAACGTTCTACACTAACGCCGACAAATAAAGGTTCATCCTTAGAGAAAGGAATCGCGTCTAGTTTAATTAAATGTTCTTTTCCTATTTTTTTAGCGATGATAGAAGCTAGTTCTTTAATTTGTACAGATTGACCTGAAGCGATATTGATGGTGCCTGTAACGCCATGTTCTAATATTGTTACGAGAGCGTCAGCGACGTCACTCACATGGAGGAAATCTCTCGATTGTTTTCCATGTGTACATAGTGCTTCCTCATTTTTTAATAAGGAAGTGATAATGTTAGAAACGAGCCGATTACCTTGTTCGTAAGGTCCATACATATGAAAAATGCGGCCCCAACACATGCTGAGGCCTGTTTGTTGTGCATACGTTTCTAGCCAGGAGTGCAGTGCATTTTTACATAAAGAATACGGGGTTTTATAGGAAAGGAGCGGTGAATCTTCAAATAATACGCCGTTAAACCATTCGTATTCTGCGCCAGTACCTGCAACGACAACACGCTTTCCGCCGCATGTTGTAAAGTGTTGAATCAATGAAATACTAGACTTTAGCCAATAGTAATTATTTATAGATACATAGCATGCTGGTGGCACTGCTTCCCAAGCAAGGTGAATGAGATGGCTAGGCTGAACGTCGTAAATGAATTGTTTTACTTCGTCATCGCGGAGCAAGTTTACTTTATGCCAGTGGCAAGGGAGGTGAGAGGATTTATTTTTATTATACGTGGCGTGCA
The DNA here is from genome assembly GCF_049310765.1 of Bacillus sp. PSXD-155. Taxonomy (NCBI): domain Bacteria; kingdom Bacillati; phylum Bacillota; class Bacilli; order Caryophanales; family Bacillaceae; genus Bacillus; species Bacillus sp. PSXD-155. Next base: position 21,653 of record NZ_JBMOWC010000015.1, read on the forward strand.
CTTCATATCCCTTTTGTATAAGTGAATGTACAACATATTTACCTATCCAGCCACTACCACCTGTTACAACAACTTTCTTCATGGATCGATCACCTCAACTTCTGGAACCGTCACTAAAAATTTACCGCCCCATTCACGAATGAAAGAGCATTCTTTCATAATTTCGTCTTTCAAATTCCAAGGAAGTATGAAAATGTAATCCGGTTTTGTACGTTTAATTTCTGCTGGAGATTTTATTGGAATACGAGTTCCTGGTAAAAGAAGATTTTGTTTGTGAGGATTTTTATCTACTGTATAAGCTAGAAATTCTTTACCTATCCCGCAATAATTCAAAAGGGTGTTTCCTTTAGCTGGAGCACCGTAACCGATAATTTGTTTGTTTAAAGCTTTCGCTTCAATAAAAAACTTTAAAATATTTATTTTCAATTGTTCGATGCGTTTAGAAAAAAGGAGATAGCAATCTAAAGTATCTAACCCGTGGTCGACTTCTCTTTGAATTAATTTTGTAACATTGGAATGGATAGTTGATTGGGCACTTAGATGGTTTACAAAAATCCGTAAGGAACCACCATGCGTTGAAAGTTCTTCTACATCAACAATTTGTAAATGATGATAACTTAAAACTTTTTGAAGGCTTATAAGTGAGAAGTAGGAAAAGTGCTCATGGTAGATAGTATCGAACTGTTTAAAGGATATGAGGTTTAATAAGTGCGGGAATTCAATTGTTATCGTTCCATCACGTTTTAATAAGGTTTTTAAACCAGAGACAAAATCATGCAAGTTTGGAACGTGTGCTAATACGTTATTTGCGACGATTAAATCAGCTTGTGGTAATTTTTTTGCTAAGTCATTACTGAAAAAATTCACATGAGTAGGAATTCCTTTTTTGATAGCGATGTCTGCTACGTTTTTTGCTGGTTCAATTCCTAACGCATCGATATTTTCTTTTTGAAAGTATTGTAATAAGTACCCATCGTTACTTGCGATTTCAATCACTTTTGAATGTTTCGTTAAGTTGAAACGCTTAATCGCCATTTCTACGTATTGTTTAGCGTGTAGTAGCCAACTTGAGGAGTAAGAGCTGAAGTATAAATAGTTATGAAAAATATTTTGTGGGGATTCAAATTCATCTAGCTGTACGAGTAAACAAGAGTTACAAACAAATGTGTGCAGCGGATAAAAAGGTTCCATTTTATATGAGCTTTCAGGAGCTACAAATGAATTAGCAAGAGGGGAAACGCCCAAATCTAAAAAAGTGTTGGTTAGTAATGAGTGGCAAAAACGGCATTTTTTCTGTTCCATTTTATAGCCCCCTTATAAATTTTTGAATGCATCGATTTGTTGTCGTGTGAAAGATTCTATATTTTCACCAGATGCATATTTTTTGTACCAATCAACAGTCCAAGCGATAGAATCATCTGTTGATAATTTAGGAGTCCAGCCGAGTTTGTTTACTACTTTTGTACTGTTGAGTGTTAAAATTGGTGATTCATAAGGAGTTTTCGTAGGAGGAGAATGGATTGTGAGTCGTTTATTCCATAATTTCATTACGGATTGAATGACATCATTTACGGTTCTGCTAGATTCATTAATCGGTCCGAAATTCCACGCTTCTGCATATTTAGCATCATCCCAAAGTTTCTCAGCTAAAAGGATATAGCCATGTAGAGGATCTAAAACATGTTGCCACGGGCGGATGGCATATTTGTTTCGAATACACAAAGTATGATTGTGCAAATATGCCCGAATGATATCAGGGAATAATCGATCTTCTGCCCAATCACCACCACCAATAACGTTACCTGCTCTTACAGAAGCAAGCGAAGTAGTATTCGTGTAAAAAAAGGATTTGTGATAAGATGTCGCCACTATTTCAGCACAAGCTTTACTAGCGCTATAAGGGTCGGAACCTCCTAGTCGGTCATTTTCCACGAACGCTCGGTCGCCACTACCGTCATTCTCATAACATTTATCGCTTGTCACATTAATAATGACACGTACGCTTTCGACGGACTTTGCTGCTTCTAGCACGTGGACAGTACCTAAAACATTCGTTTTGAATGTATCGATAGGATTTTTGTATGAAGCAGTTACAATTGGCTGAGCTGCTAAATGAAATATTATGTCGGGTTTATGCTGCTTCATGGCATGACATAAAGAATGGTAATCTGTAATATCGCCTTTCATTGTCGTGCACTCTTTTGCTACGTTACCTTGTTCAAAAATGTTAGGAATGGATGGGGGATGAGAAGAAAAGCCTACTACTTCTGCACCTAAAGAACTTAAGAAAAGGGTGAGCCAGGAGCCTTTAAATCCAGTATGTCCCGTAATAAATACTTTTTTCTTATTCCAAAAAGATGATGAAGCCATATTACCAAACCTTCCACGGAGCGTTATTACTTTCCCATAGCTCGACTAATTTATTTTTATCGCGCAATGTATCCATCGGATGCCAAAAACCAGAATGTTGATATGCGGCCAATTCATTTTTGTTTACTAACTGAACTAAAGTGTCTGTTTCAAAAACAGACTTATCTCCACTAATGTAATTGAAAACTTCAGGATTTAAAACGAAAAATCCACCGTTAACCCATCCGCCATCACCTAATGGTTTTTCTTGAAAAGATGTTACAGACTGTTTATCTAATATGAGAGAACCAAATCTACCAGGAGGTTGTACGGCAGTAACAGTAGCCATTTTTCCATGTTTTTTATGGAATGTAATAAGTTCTTTTATATTTACATTACTTAATCCATCACCATAAGTGAGGCAGAAAGGTTCGTCTCCGACATAATTTTGAATCTTTTTCACTCGGCCACCCGTTTCGGTATTTACACCAGTATCGATTAGTGTAACTTTCCATGGTTCTACACGATGAGAATGGCTAGTAATTGTATTATCGTTTAACTGTATTGTGAAATCAGACATGTGTAAGTTGTAATTTAGAAAGAACTCTTTAATTGCATATCCTTTATAGCCTAAGCAAATAATAAACTCAGTAATCCCGTAATGACTATACAAACTCATAATGTGCCATAGAATGGGCTTTGTTCCAATTTCAATCATAGGTTTCGGTTTTAAATGTGTTTCTTCCCCAATTCTTGTACCGTACCCACCAGCAAGAATAACAGCTTTCATTTTTTCCTCCTAAAATAAAAATTTATTATTTATACAGTATTCATGTTTTATGCAAATGAGATTGTTTTTGATTAAGCGAATGAAAATGTTTGAGGTGATGACGATGCAGAAAATATTACGGTTTGAATTTTGGGAATAATTCTTGATATTCAGGGTTATGACGGAGGTCTTGTGTTAGGTTACTAAGCTCTAAAAAACGTATGTCCAGTACTTCAGGAGATTGACCGTAATGTGTTTGAAGCCCCATTTGAATACCCCTTTTTGAAAGGGTAGGTGTAATTTGTAATTTTCTTGCCTTTGATTGTTCATTCCAAGGGCTAAAATAGAATTTTAAAATAAATGAAGGATAGTCATAAATTATATATCCGTGCCGCGAATGATGTCTACCAGGTAAATATGCACCGTCTAGATGATTGTGAATAAATCTCCAAGCACATCCGAGATTTGGGTTATAAGGGAAGACACCGTGGTATCGCTGTTCTACTAAGGGGATAGAATATCTAGGCTTTGAATAATTATAATTATGATTATCTATCATTAAAATCATTCTAATCGCATACATGTTTTGGCCTAGTGTATGAAGAGATGAAAAAAATTCTTCAGTATTATTACAACAAAAGAATTCAGTAGTATTTAAAACGATTTTCCAACCTGAAACTTCTCTTTCAATTTCCATCACTTCAATATCAGTATTAGTTGGATCAAACTCAAGAAATCTTGAATTTCGTACTTCCCAGTGGGGTGCTAATAGTTTACAAATCTCTACGGAACGATCTGTAGACCCTCTATTAATTAAAATGCCGTGATCGAATATTTTCGTGTGATGCATAAGCCACCATGGAAGTAGGTATTCTTCATTATAAAAATGAGAAATGATTGTCTTTTTCATGTTAATTCCCTCCTATACAAGCAATCGTTATTAGTAGGATATGCTTTTAAATAAGAAAGGTTAAAAGGTACAGACAATGTAGTGATTAGGTAATAGTTTAGTAATTTTATTGTATGAGTGTAGATTACTCGTATTGAATAATAATAGGGTGGAGCTTGGAATTTTGTATAAATTGTGAATAATAAACCGTCACGTTTGACTGTACAGTTTAAGTGTTGTATGATGTAAGTAATATAAACAAGGGGGGAAGATCGTTGGGAAGGTGTATCGAATCGGACAGTTGGCTCTCATGGCTCACGTGTCGAAACGAACGATTGATTATTATACGAATCTAGGTATCTTAAAAGCGGAGCGATCTCAATCTAATTATCGCTATTACGACGAAACAGCATTTGAGACATTACAATTTATTGAGAAGTGCAAAGAAATGCATATGCCGCTTTGTGAGATTAAAGAGAAAATCGAGGAGAAGAAGAAGCTGCTCGGTATCAATGAACACGTTTCGAAACAAGTGAATGAAGTGACAGACCATATTCATCGATTAGAAGTGGAGCTTACTGAGTTAAAACCGCTTTTAGATGAATTGACTGATTCACAACGTGAAAAAATATCGAAATCTTTATCAGGTCAAACGACAGCTTTAATACAGACACTTGCTCTATTATTATAGAATAAGTGAAATCCGACCTCTTTAATTTTTGTATCGGGCTATGTTTTCTAACAAACAAATAAGAAAACATTATAGTATACAGGAGGTGGACACCTTAGTTTTTTAACTAAGGGGATTCATTGGAAATATTTAATTTAGTCATGGTTGCGATTTTAATCGCATTTACTGGATTTTTCGTAGCAGCAGAGTTTGCGATTGTAAAGATACGTTCAAGTCGTATCGACCAGCTTGTTGCGGAAGGAAAACGCGGTGCTTTAGCAGCGAAAAAGGTAACAACAAATTTAGATGAATATTTATCTGCTTGTCAATTAGGTATTACAGTTACAGCTATGGGATTAGGTTGGTTAGGTGAACCGACAATTGAAAAGTTATTACACCCGTTATTTGAGAAATGGAACTTAAATCCTTCTATTTCATCAGTATTAACATTTGGTCTTGCTTTTATGATTATGACGTATTTACACGTTGTAGTAGGGGAATTAGCTCCAAAAACGATGGCAATTCAAAAGGCTGAAAGGGTAACGTTATTATTGGCAGGTCCATTAATGATGTTCTATAAAGTAATGTATCCATTTATTTGGGTATTGAACGGTTCAGCTCGTGTGATAACTGGTTTATTCGGTTTAAAGCCAGCTTCAGAACATGAAGTAGCTCATACAGAAGAAGAATTACGTCTTATCCTTTCAGATAGCTATGAAAGTGGCGAAATTAATCAAGCTGAATACAAGTATGTAAATAACATTTTTGAATTTGATAATCGCATTGCAAAAGAGATTATGGTACCGCGAACAGAAATCGTTGGTTTCTACCTGGAAGATTCAGTAGAAGAACACATGAAAGTAATCCAAAATGAGCGATACACACGTTATCCGATTTTTGGAGAAGATAAAGATGATATTATCGGTATGGTCAACGTAAAAGATTTCTTTATTCGATATATGACCGAGGATCAAAAAGATTTATCATCTATTCGCTCGTATATGCGTCCGATTATTGAAGTGATGGAAACGACTCCAATTCACGATTTATTACTTCAAATGCAGAAGAAGCGAATTCCGATGGCTGTTTTATATGATGAGTACGGAGGAACAGCCGGAATTGTAACGCTTGAAGATATCTTGGAGGAAATCGTCGGCGAAATTCGTGACGAATATGATGAAGATGAAGCACCACCAATTCAACATGTGAACGAGCAACATATTATTGTTGATGGAAAAGTGCTTATTTCAGAAGTGAAAGATTTATTTGGATTACACATCGAAGAAGATGATGTGGATACAATCGGTGGATGGATTATGATGCAAAATCATGAAATCGAAGAAGGACAACACGTTGAGGCGGAAGGTTATGAATTTAAAGTGTTAGAAAAAGACGCTTACCAAATTAAACGTGTTGAAATTCGTAAGATGGAACAAGAACAAGAAGAAGAGAAAGCAGCAACTGTGTAAGTTGCTGCTTTTCTTCTAAAGTACAAAAAATGAGAACTTAGGAGCGGATATTTTGATTCAAGAAGCCTTACGTGTATATCGATTACAATTGTATGTGATCTTTAGTGGTTTACTACTTATGTGGACGATTACTCCGTTTGGAAAACAAGTGACAGGGTTTGGTATTGGATTAGCAGTAAGCGCCTATTGTCTTTGGTTATTAGCTCGCAGAGTGGAGAAACTCGGAAAAAGTATCGTAATGAAGGAAAAGGCTCCAGGATTAGGAGTGTTAAACCGATTTGCAGCTGCTATTTTAGGAGCTATTATCATGTATGAGATTGAGCATGAAATGGAAATGTGGGCATTCGGTACAGGTATTTTAGGTGGTCACTTTTTAATGATTGTAAATTTAGCTTATACGAATATGCAATTAGTGAAAGAAGAAGAGAAGCAAAGGGAACATGCTTCGAAAAATATAGAGCTATGATGAAAGGGACCTAATTGGGTTCCTTTTTTAGTTTAGCGATATTATACAAGTAATCAAATTAACGACAAATATAATACGCTTCTTTTTTACGTTTTTCAATAGTATGAAAAATAATAAAAAAAATTTAAAAAACCCATCGATTTCTAAAGGTTATGTATGTTATTATGACAAAAGACTTTTTGAAAGAGGTGGATACCAATGTTACAAGCGCTACTTATTTTTGTGCTTCAAATTATTTACGTTCCAATTTTAACAATCCGTACGATTTTGCTTGTAAAGAATCAAACAAGATCCGCTGCTGGTGTTGGATTGTTAGAAGGAGCTATTTACATTGTCAGTTTAGGTATTGTGTTTCAAGATTTATCAAATTGGATGAACATCGTTGCCTATGTCATTGGCTTTAGTGCGGGACTGTTATTAGGCGGTTATATAGAGAATAAATTAGCAATTGGTTATATTACGTATCAAGTTAGTTTACTAGACCGTTGTAATGAATTAGTAGATGAGTTACGTCACTCTGGATTTGGCGTTACAGTATTTGAAGGCGAAGGTATTAATTCTATACGTTATCGCTTAGATATCGTCGCAAAGCGTTCTAGAGAGAAAGAGCTTTTAGAAATCATTAATGAAATTGCACCGAAAGCGTTTATGTCTTCGTATGAAATTCGCTCGTTTAAGGGTGGATATTTAACGAAGGCGATGAAGAAAAGAGCGTTAATGAAGAAGAAAGATGAACATGCATCGTAAAAAAGAGGAATAGTGATGCATTAAAAGCGCAGTATAAGTCCAAATGTAAAAGGGAGGAATCTATTTTGATGTAGATTCCTCTCTTTTTTTATGAAAAATATTCATCTATTAATTCAAAAAGCTAAATCGTATAATTATTTTTTTTACTCATTCTCAAATTAATGATTAGCCATATAATTTGAAAAAATACTGGTATGATAAACGTGATTAATAAAACGATAAGTGATATTGATTTAATTCCGGGTGTTTGAGTAACACCGGCCCCATCAACATCTCGTAGCCAAATAATAGCTGTCCATATTCCAAAAACGATAATCCAAAATATGTTACCAATCCACCAAGAAATCCATCGTCTTTTCATGTTAGCACCCCTTACATTTCTACTCTGTTAAAAGGATATTTTCGTTCGTTACATTTATAATGAAACAACTTTAAAATTAGTTTTTAACTGTATATCTAACTTGTTTAAAGGTTACCATTTCTCCATCATCATTATCATCTTTCGTTTGCAAAAGTTGAACTTTTGGTTTGTAGTCCGTCCTATGAGCGTGTTCGATATCTTTAATGTTAAGCTTGTAGGATTCACCATTCTTTAGCTTTTGTTCCAATACTTTTTTATTAGCAACATAAATAAAAGTTACTTTATTTTCATCAATGCCTTTAGTTTTAATTTCTAATTCATTATCTTTTGTTGTGATCGTTGGTGTTAATAATTCCATACTGCCTTTCCCGCTTTCTAAAGAATTCTCTGCTATAGTTGAACATCCTGATAATATGATTCCAGTGAATAGAAGAACAGCTAATTTCTGTTTCATAACACCCCTCAATTCCATGTGAATTTTGATTTTGGTATTGCTAGATTACTAGTGTGGAGCGTAAATGTTTAGTTAGTACCCTTTTAATTGTACCATAATATGTAAATTAAAACAGGGTGTATATCCAATTTAAGGGAGATTGAAAAATTTACTGATTGTTGTAAATTCGTATGTCTTAGCTTCTATTTCAATCGAAATGTAGGCGAGAGAAAGAAATTTTTTTATAGAAATTATAATTTTTACATTTTACAATAATGATAGGGAATAGATGAATTCATTTACTTCGGAGGTAGTTATTTGAACATTAATGAGAAGGCAATTGAAATGTTTGAACAAAATAAATATGAGGAAGCAATGGAACTGTTTCAACAAGCAGTACATGAATCTAGAGACGTACAATCTCTCAATAATCTGGCTTGGATGTACTTTTATGAGGAAGAGAATGATGATAAAGCTCTTGAATTAATAAGAGAAGTTGTTAAGTTGAATCCTTCTTCATACTTTCCTTATAACATCTTAGGGGACATTTACATGAAACAAGAAAAATGGACAGAAGCGAAAGAAGCATTACAAAAGTCTATTTCGATTCAACCATCAGATGAAGCATATCATAATGTAGCTGTAGCGCATTATAACCTTGGAGAGCTGGAAAAAGCTTCAGAATTTTTCTTGCGAGTTGCAGGGGATTCGGACTATATCATGTATAGCTATGTAAAATGTTTAATTGATTTAGAACGAACGACAGAAGCAAAAGAGAAGTTAGATACTTTTAACAGGGAATCTGATAATTTTTTAGGGGAAATTAATGTAGCAGATTTATATGTTGAGTTGAATTGCTATAAAGAAGCAATTGAATGGTTCGAAAAGGGATATAAAGAATGCTGGAAAAGTCCTAATTGGATTGGTAGATTTGTGTATGCTCTATATAAAACGAATAATTTCTCCCGTATAAATGAAGTTATACGGGAATCTATCGAAGCGAAAACAGCAGAAATAGAAGATGTTCAGAATGAAGAAGTAGAAGAAAACTGGACAGAAAACGATAAGAAAGAGTTAATTGAGGAATATACAGAAGAGAATAATTGTTATAAAACAATGGTAGAACGTATCAAGTCTGGATATGTTCCAGGGTTAGAATTTGAAACGGATTTTATAGGTGGGTGCTATTTGTTTGGTTGTAAAAGGCATAATCACCTTGAATATGAAAAATAAAAAGATTCGACTGTCAAAGATGATGGTCGAATCTTTTTCGTTATAGGTCGCTTGTATTACATAGGTGTATATCCTCTTTAGAGGTCACTTTTTTTATATTTAAAATATGTAGTGATATAAAACCAATAAGTCCTATTCCGCCAAAAATAAGCCATGGTGTATACATTCCGCTTAAGTTGGATGTAAAAGATGTACCGGTATAATTACCAATGATAAAACCAAATGCGAGTGATAGTTGATAAAATCCGAAGAAAGTGGCTGTATATGATTCATTACTGTAATTTGCAATAGCGATATCAGCGTTAGGTAATACGAGTGTTTCACCGATTGTAAATAAAATTACACAAATAAAGAGCCAATATGGGTGTTGAAATAAAGGAATGAGTAAAAAGGAAATACTCATTAATAAAACACCGTATTTAATAATTGAAAGTGTGTTGTATTTGTGGAATAATTTTCGGAATAATACCATAAATATGACGCCTGTTATCGCATTTATCGTAATAACGAGTGTAGCAAGTTGATTGCTACTACTAATGTTTTTCATATGAAGTGGAAGTGCGACAGTAAGCTGAGTAAACATAATATAGAAGAAAATCATGATAAAGGAAAACAGAAGGAAAGACTTGTTTTGTAAGATGGCCTGTATTCCTAATGTAATAGACGTGTTTTCAGTAGTGACTTGGAAGTGATTTTTAAGTAAGTAAAAGATAAAAGCGAATAACAGCATAAGTGATCCTGTTAGAGAGAAGGCATAGATTGGATCAAGTAAGAGTAAGAACCCTCCTGCAATTGGTCCGATTATTGCACCGCAATTAAAGCTAAGGTTTAAATATGTAAATAAATTTTTTCTCAAATGAGCTGGTTGTGAACCGAATATGGCGCGCGCAGCAGGTTCGTAAAATGCAGTTCCGAAGCCAATAAGTGCAGAAGAAATAGAAATTGTATAGAAATCAGAGCATATTCCTAAAGCGATAAATCCGATTCCTCTCAAAAATAAACCGGCTATCATCATAATGATATAGCCTATTTTGTCAGCAATTAACCCTGAGAATAATGGGATAACTCGTGATGTAATTGTCATAACCGTCAACACTGTTCCTACTTGGACAGCAGAAAAATGAAGAAAGGTTAATAGATAAATAGCTAAAAATGCGTATACTGCAAAATACCCAAAAGACATAAAAAATGAAGAAATAAGCATGAAACGTATCGGTGTTGAGAAACTTTTCATAGAAATCCTCCTAATTATGTAACCAGTAAAATTATTTGATGGTTAACTATTTTATACTATAATTATACATAAAGTCAGAAAAAAGTAAATTTTAAGAAGAAGGTGGATCGAATTGAATCAAAACGCTCCAAATGAACTAGAATATATTCGGGAATTTTTAAATACATGGAGAATACCAAACGATACGAGAGAGCCAATTGATTTGCTGCAAACAGAAGAAGACATAAAGCTCTTTATGAAAGAATATTTTGATGAAGAGTTTCCATTTCATACAATAGAGGAATTAAGAGGTTTTCGGGAAGATATTCGGATGACAATTGAAGGCGAAGGATCATTGCAAAAATGGTTAGAGAAATACCCATTTCATGTACATATAAAGGATGATATGAAAGGTATTACATATGAACCGGTATATGAAGAGAATGTGTATACAAAAGTGTTAAGCATTGTGTTAATGTCAATTCAAGAAAATGTGTGGGGAAGGTTAAAAGCATGTCCAGATTGTCGCTGGGTATTTTATGATCATTCGCGAAATGGAAGTAAAAGATGGTGCGGCATGTATGCTGGAGAAGAAGGAGGAAGAGCATGCGGTACGATTGCGAAAGTGAAAAACTACCGGGCGAAGAGAAAAGGGCGATCTGGTTATGATATGTAATTAATATTAGAGAAAGAAAAATGGATGGGGGAATGTAGAATATGAAAGGTACGCAAATGTTAGCTTTAAATAAAAAGTGTTGGGATACAGTTGCACCTTATTTCTTTCAAGTGGATTGTTTACCTAAATATGGTCCGTATACGGCGTCTGAAGATGAGATTCGTTTGTTCGATTCAATCAGAAAGAAAAAGGTTCTTGATATTGGCTGTGGAAGTGGGCATTCGTTGCAATATATGGCGGAACAAGGGGCAGAGGAATTATGGGGGCTTGATCTTTCGAGTACACAAATTGAAATAGCGAATAAGACGTTAAAGGATTGGAATCCAAAGTTAGTATGCGGAGCAATGGAAGAAGAAGGAGATATTCCGAAAGGATATTTTGATATTGTATATTCCATTTATGCATTAGGTTGGACTTCGGATTTAAGAAAAACGTTGGAACTGATTTATTCATATGTAAAGCCAGGGGGAAGTTTTATTTTTAGTTGGGAGCACCCAGTATATTCAAACTTACAGTATGGTACGGAAGAAGTTGCTATAAAGTCTTCTTATCATGAGGAAACGCCCATTACGTTTGAAACATTTAAAGGAGAAAATGTACAAGCGACATTATATAAGAGAAAAATAAGTACATACATAAATGAGTTAAATAGAGCGGGATTTAAAATTGAGAGAATAGAAGAGCCTGAACCATCGAGCTCGTTTGATGGAGAACTAGCTGAGCCGTCTACGAAGTATTATTCTTTATATAAAGCTAGAATGGTGCCGACTACTTTTATTATTAAGGCAAGAAAATGAAAAATACAGCGTACGCTTTTTTCAGTGTACGCTGTATTTTGTTAAAGGTTAGTACTTATCTTTTCGGTTGAAAAATATGCTGAAAGAAGTATTTGTGATGTAAGTTATCTACAACCTTATTTGCTTGATATGTGCGTTGTTTTTCAATTCGAAGTCTTTGCTCCATCATTTTTATTGCGTGATCAGATAAACGTAACATAATACATTCTCCTTTTCTATAAATATAGGTGACTATTTGATATCGATCCCATATTTATAATTAAGGAGGCAAAATGTGTAACATAGGCAAAAAGCACCTTCCTCTCCCATTACGCTTACGAGGTTAGCTGTCGGACTCGGGAAGTGAGAGTTTCCCTACTTAAAAAAGATTCGCCCCAAGTAGCATAGCTACAAAAATGGTTCCCCCGCTCCAAAATTTGGACTCAGCAAAAGGTTTTATAAAGTAAAAAATAACATAAAGGAGCGAATAAGTCAAATTATTTTGTGTATTCTGTCTTTTTTTAATTGCGTAAGAATCATACCGTCAGGAAGTATTGTATCTGCTACTGTAATGAATCCGTGTTTTTTATATAAAGTAATAGCAGGGGTATTCGCTTTACCTGTTTGTACAATGTATGTCATTGAAGAGGGAAACATGTTAAATATATAAATTAGGAGTTTCGTTGCGATTCCTTTTTGAAAAAAATCGGGGGATACAACTAACCTGTGGATATCGATTAGTTTTTCTTCTTGTACAAAAGAAATAAAACCGACAAGTTTATTTTCAGAAAAATATCCATAGAATGTTTCAACGCAATTTTGAATATCGTTTACAGTATCATATAAACGAGGTATGGCAGTACTATTTAAGTAGTCTGCTTCAACTTTATAAGCTGGAATTTGAACCTGTAAAATGGATGTTGCTACTTCAAAAGAAGTGGAATTTAACTTAAGAATCATAGATAATGAAGCCTCCTTTAAATATGGTATATGAATATAATTGCTTTATGGGTGAGTTTGACAATATTTTTCTTTTTTGCATATAATATATGTATCTCCATATGTAAAATAGTAGTAAATATATTTCTATAGTGAAATATGATTAGCAATGATAAATACATATGTTTGTATTAAATCATACAAACTATAATAGAAATGGAGGACTAAAAATGGGATGGATTATCACATTAATAGTTGGTGCTATTATAGGTGCAATTGCTAGTTCTATAACAGGTAAAAATTTCCCAGGTGGTATGTTCGGAAATATTATCGCAGGTTTATTAGGTGCTTCGTTAGGTGGTAGATTATTTGGATCCTTTGGGCCATCATTTGGTGGGATTCATGTCGTGCCAGCATTATTAGGTGCAATCGTGTTAATTTTTATTGTATCATTTGTAGTGAAAGCTGCAAAGAAATAGATATATAGATTATGATGAAGAGCCCTGAATAAGGGCTTTTCATCATTCGAAGAGGTGGTTTCATTGGAGAAAATAAATATAAGAAAAAGAGATAAGTTAAGAAAGTTTTTTAGAGAACAAAATTATTTGGCGGTATTACTTGGATTTGCGTTATTGTTCATTAATATTTTATTGCTAACAAAAATATCATTTGTTTTTACACCGTTTATCGTATTTTTAAAAACAATTTTCTTCCCAGTACTATTAGCAGGCGTGCTATTCTATATTTTACATCCATTCGTTTCGCTTTTAGAAAAGAAAGGTGTTTCAAGAATCGTATCGATAGCTTCCATATATTTAATCGTACTAGGATTATTTGTATTTTTAGTTGTAACGGTTATCCCTATTATTAAAGATCAAATTGATGCATTAATTGATAACTTACCGTATTTTGGCCATGAGATTGAACAAGCAGCACGTAGATTCGGGGAAAGTAATTTACTCGGTAAAATTCAAGAGAATTTAAATATTAATGTTGCGAATATGGTAAAAGAATACACAGTTGATTTTACAAAGTCATTATCATCAGTAACTGGGAATGTAACTGGATTTTTGAGTACTGTTACAGAGGTTGTTTTAACATTTGTAATGGTTCCATTTATATTGTTCTATCTTTTAAAAGATGGTGAGCAATTGCCGAATCACTTTTTAAAGTTTATTTCAGAGCAAAGACAACCAGCAGCAATGAGAATACTAGATGATATGCATTATGCGATTAGTTCGTACATTAGAGGGCAAATTATAGTTAGCTTGTTTATCGGTATTATGCTATTAATCGGTTACCTTATTATCGGTATTAAATATGCAGTACTACTCGCTATTTTAGCGATGATTGTAAATATCGTTCCGTACGTAGGACCAATTATCGCAATTACACCAGCGTTAATTATTGCGTTTATTGATTCGCCAGGGATGGTTTTAAAGGTAATTATTGTAATGATGGTTGTACAATTAGCAGAAGGTAAATTTATTTCTCCGCAAGTTATGGGTAAGAAGTTAGATATTCACCCAATTACAATCATATTTATCATTTTAACTGCCGGAAACTTATTCGGGATTATGGGCATTATTTTAGCCATTCCAGGATATGCGATATTAAAAGTGTTAGTTACACACGGTTATAGATTTGTTAAGTTGAATACATGAAAAAAAGAGCTAAAACAGTGGGGGAACTGTTTTATCTCTTTTTTATTAACAATTCATTTGCATATTGGCGTGCCCATTGATCCGCTTCCAATATAGCATCAAGTGAAGGATCTTTTACATTATGATGAGCTTCAACTGTTTTGTAAATTGTTTTTTCAATATCGAAAAAGGCAATTTCATTTTTTAAGTATAGTGCATTCGCAATTTCATTTGCTGCATTTAATACAGCGGGAGTAGTACCACCGATTTTGCCACATTCATATGCGTATTGTAGACAAGGGAACTTCTCTAAATCTGGTTTTTCAAAATGTAAACTACCGATTTCTAATAAATTTAATTTTTCATAGGAAGAAGGTAGCCGAGTAGGATAGTGAAACGCATATTGAATCGGCATTCTCATATCAGGAGCACCGAGCTGTGCCATAACTGATCCATCAATAAATTCTACTAAAGAATGAATGATACTTTCTTTATGAATCATTACATCAATTTTTTCATACGGAATATCAAATAGCCATCTCGCTTCCATTACTTCAAAGCCTTTATTCATTAATGTGGCAGAATCAATCGTTAGTTTTGCACCCATTAACCAGTTTGGATGTTTTAAAGCGTCCTTAGCTTGTAATGTTTGCATTTCTTCACGTGTTTTATCACGAAAAGCACCACCGGAAGCTGTTACAATTAACTTCTCAATCTCTTTATTATTTTCTCCGTTTAAACATTGGAAAATAGCTGAATGCTCACTATCTACTGGAATTAAGCGACATCCGTTTTGTTTCGCTAGTTCAGTTACGATATGTCCAGCTGCAACCAAAGTTTCTTTATTAGCAATAGCGATATCTTTCTTCGCTTTTAATGCTTCAATTGTTGGGAGTAATCCTGAAACACCTACAACAGAGCTTAATACAAGATTTGAATCAGGGTGAGTAGCTACTGCAATTAAGCCATCAGTCCCGTGTGTGATTTTTGTATTTGCTGAAATACGCGTACGAAGCTTGTCTGCTAAGTCTTTTGTCGCAACGCTTACAATACGAGGTTGAAACGTTTTGATTTGTTGCTCAAGAAGATCGATATTATAATTTGCGGTTAAACCGACGATTTTAAAATGTTCAGGATGAGCTGAAACGACATCTAATGCAGATGTGCCGATGGATCCTGTTGAACCTAAAATTGATATATATTTTACCATGAAAAAACCTCCAAAGTTGTTTCGAATATTTCAACAAACCTATATAACATTAGACAATTGAAGTGGAAATTCCTGCTATATAAAATAGAAAATTAGGGTTTGTTTGGAAGTGAAATGTGATAAACTGTAAAAAATAACGAAAAAGCAATGAAAGAGAAGAGTACATATTCAAAACTTTTTAGAGAGCTGATGTGTGGTGGAAATCAGTAAGGGATGAATATGGAATGGGCTCTGGAGCTTCTAACTGAAATGAGTAGGTAAAGACGGTTACTTCACGTTAAGAAGTTGAAGTGAGCTATAATGATAGCTAATTAAGGTGGTACCGCGGGAGTCTCTCGTCCTTTTTTAAGGATGAGAGGCTCTTTTTATTTTGAGAAAGGAGGAGTTAGTGTGAGTGAGAAAATAATGTTAACAGGAATTAAGCCGACAGGTTATCCGCATTTAGGAAATTATATTGGTGCGATTAAACCTGCATTACAAATGTCAAAGAATAATGAAGGAAAAGCATTGTACTTTATAGCTGATTATCATGCATTAAATGCTGTTCATGATCCAGAGAAGTTCAGCAGTTATACGAAAGAGGTAGCAGCTACTTGGTTATCGCTTGGACTTGGGGAAGATGTTGTTTTTTATCGGCAAACAGAAGTATCGGAGATTCTAGAATTAGCTTGGATTTTAGCTTGCCTAACTCCGAAAGGTCTTATGAACCGTGCTCATGCGTATAAAGCGAAGGTGGAGCAAAATAAAGAAGCGGGTTTAGAGGTAGATGCAGGAGTGAATATGGGATTATATACGTATCCGATTTTAATGGCGGCGGATATATTACTATTTCAAGCTACTCATGTACCAGTTGGGAAAGATCAAATTCAGCATATTGAAATTGCACGTGATATTGCGACGTATTTTAATCATACATTCGGCACGACATTTACACTTCCGGAGTATGTAGTGCAAGAAGAAGGAGCAATATTACCAGGACTTGATGGAAGAAAGATGAGTAAAAGTTACGGGAATGTAATCCCATTATTTGCAGAGAAAGAAAAACTACGAAAGTTAATATTTAAAATCAAAACAGATTCTTCACTTCCAAATGAACCGAAAGAATTAGAAACATTATTTATGATATATAAAGAGTTTGCGATGGAAGATGAAATACAGTCGATGCGTGAAAAGTATGAGACTGGAATCGGATGGGGCGATGTGAAAAAAGAGTTATTTCGCGTTGTAGATCGTGAGTTAGCTGGACCTCGGGAGAAATATACTATGTATATGAATGAGCCGAATTTATTATACGAAGCTTTAGAAAAAGGTGCTGAGCGAGCAAGAAAAATCGCGAAGATAAATTTAGTGGAAATTAAAAAACGGATTGGATTTGAGAGGGGGCGCTGAGCGTTCCCTCGTTTTTCGATATAAATTATTATTCATATCGATACGTAGAGCGAGGAGTTCGCACTTCTTTTCCGAACTTATTAGTTGCATATATTAAAAAGTATGCTAATATAGGGTTACTTATTAAACAACTTTAATAAGTTTAATTAAAGGTACTTATTAAAGTTGTTTAATAAGTGCCTCCCATATAATAAAAAAAGGAGAGGATTGTATGAAAACGGAGAAAGAAAAGATGGTGGCAGGAGAAATGTATATTGCGGATGACGAAGAATTGGTGGCTGATAGGGTGGAGGCAAAACGTTTAACACGCCTTTATAACGAGGCGATGGAGACAGGAGATGAGAGGCGTTTTACGTTATTAAATCAGCTTTTAGGTTCTTCAACTGATGGGAAAGCACAAATTAATCCTGATTTTCGTTGTGATTACGGCTACAATATTCATGTTGGAAAGAGCTTTTTCGCAAATTTCAATTGTGTGATTTTGGATGTTTGTGAAGTTCGAATCGGTGATAATTGTATGTTTGCACCTGGTGTTCACATTTATACTGCTACTCATCCATTACATCCGGTGGAACGAAACTCTGGCAAAGAATATGGAAAACCGGTAAAGATAGGTAACAATGTTTGGGTTGGCGGAGGCGCTATTATTAACCCTGGTATTTCAATTGGAGATAATGTTGTAATTGCTTCAGGGGCAGTTGTGACAAAAGATGTACCTAATAATGTAGTTGTTGGTGGTAACCCAGCTAAAGTTATTAAAACGATAGAAGAGTAAAAGGTGTTTTCATTAGAGTATAAATTATCGTATAGACAATTTGAAAGGTGTTTCATATGAAGAAAGATTTTGCGGAAATGATACAAAGACGCTACTTGCCTCTCGAAATGCTCTATTCCTCTTATTTGCTTTGCCAGGTGTGGCATTTGCTACATGGATTTCTAGAACAGCAGCTACTCGAGATATTTTAGCAGTGTCAAATGCAGAAATGGGCTGGATTTTGTTCGGATTATCTGTCGGTTCAATAATTGGTTTACTAAGTGCAAGTCATTTTATTGACGGTAAGGGAGCTAGAGACGTTATTATAGGCAGTATGTTTTTTATGATTGTTGGATTGCTTTGTTTAGGTATTACTATTTATTTTGTTTCTAGTATGGGGGCTTTTGGTAGCTTACTAGTATTTGGAGTAGGATATGGATTAGCAGAAGTCGCATTGAATGTAGAAGGTTCTGCCATTGAGCAGAAATTAGGAACAACTCTTCTTCCGAAATTCCATGGCTTTTTTAGTATAGGAACTTTAGTAGGCGCGCTCAGTGGTTCTGCCGCCATCTCGCTTCACATCCCAATTCTGTATCAATTTCTTGCGATTTTGGTCATGTTTGTATTACTTGTATGTATGTTGTATCGTTTTCTTCCGCATGGGACAGGAAAGAAGGAGAAATCGCGAAACAAAAAGCGAGCGAAGCATACTTCTTTACGGATGGAAAAAAAGGTGCTTTTACTTGGTCTTTTTGTGCTTGGAATGGCATTTGCAGAAGGAAGTGCAAATGATTGGTTACCTATTGTGATGGTAGATGGACATGAGCAAAGTGTAGTAACAGGTTCTATTATGTACACTATTTTTGTATTGGCAATGACATTAGCTCGAATGTGCAGTAGTTATTTTCTTGATCGATTCGGTCGTGTCGCGGTTATGCGTGCTACTATTATGATGGCGATTATAGGAATGACAATCGTCATATTTGGGAGTAACTCATATTTTCTAGCACTTGGTGTAGTACTGTGGGGGATTGGTGCCGCGTTAGGTTTCCCGATTGGGCTTTCTGCTGCTGGAGATGACAGTGAAAATGCGACTTCTAATGTTGCTGCAGTTTCTATCATCGGTTTTACAGCGTTTTTAGTCGGACCACCATTTTTAGGAATACTTGGAGAAGCATTCGGAATACGTAATGCTTTGCTAGCTGTTTTATTATTTGTTATCTTGTCTGGAATTGTATCGTCTGTTATGAGAGAGAATGCATCGATTTAAATACGGAGTGCCGCTAGTAGAAATATATCATCTCTATTGCTTTAGAAAATGATGTATGATATATTGTCAACGCAACTTATTAAAAGTGTTTAATAAGTATGTTGATTAAGGTGGTGAGCGATTTGAGTGAACAATTTGTTACTCAAAAATCGATTAAAGAGACGATCCTTCGCGGCATTCGTACAGCTCTTCTAGAGCGAGGTAGTGCAACGAAAGTTGAACTTAGTAATACATTAGAAATCAGTTTTCCAACGATAAGTAAATTTATAGAAAAAATGAAACAAGACGGTGAAGTCACTTTAGCCGGTTTAGATGATTCAAGTGGTGGAAGAAGAGCAAAACGATATGAATATAATCCAGAATATATGTTAGGTTTAGCGATATTTTTAGAAAAAAATGAGACGAACTATACAATTTTTAACTGTTTAGGGGAAGTAAAAGAACAAGGCAGTACTTCAAGTGCATTAATCGATACGGGTCTAAGTGTATTGACAGAACATATAGAAAGTCTTATAGCTACGTTTCCAAAGATAAGTTCAATCTCAATTGGTGTTCCTGGTGCTGTCGATAATGGGCGTATTTTCTATATTCCTGGATATGAAAAGTTCCAAAATTTTAATTTGAAAAGTCACTTGGAGGAACTGTTTTCTATACCAGTAGTAATAGAAAACGATATGAATGCTGCAGTACTCGGCTATCATAAAAATACTGGAAACAATGAAAATTCCTCTCTTGTATATTTGTATTCAGGTCAAAATGGCCCAGGTGCGGGGATTATGGTAAATGGAGATGTCGTACGCGGAAGCACATTTTTCTCAGGAGAGATATCTTTCGTCCCGCAGTACGATAATAAAAATTTCTTGCAAGCTTTGAGAAGTGAAGATTCGAATAATCCAGAGGAATATAATATAGATGCTATTACTCGTTTAATAGCTACATGTATAGCTATTATTAACCCTCATGGATTCATCTTCTGTGATGATGAAGTGAACCAAATTGTAATAGATCAGATTGTAAAAAGTTGTCCGCAGTACATTCCGGCAGAACATATTCCGAAAATAACAGTGAGCAACTGGAAAGAAGATTATTTATATGGGTTAAAAAGCCTTGGACTTGATCTTATGATTACGAGAACAAATAAAGAAAATTAAATGTACTGGCAATGAAGCATCCAATTGCCAGTTGAATAACATAAAAGAAAAGGTGTCGATTATGAAAATTGAACATGTAGCAATTTGGGTGAATGATTTAGAAAGAATGCGTGATTTTTATAAACAGTACTTCGGTGGTGAAGAAAATAGCTTATATCACAATCCGAAAAAGCAGTTTGAATCTTATTTCATAACTTTTGAAGGCGGTGCGCGTCTAGAACTTATGAGGCAGGTAGGGATAGACGAGAAAGTACAAACACAAACAATAGGATATGCGCATATTGCTTTTTCAGTAGATAGTAAAGAAAAAGTGAACGAATTAACTAATACATTAAGAGAAGCAGGATACTCAGTGTTAAACGGGCCGCGTACTACAGGGGATGGTTATTATGAAAGTGTAGTAAGTGATCCTGAAGGAAATCAGATTGAGATAACAATCTAACATTATATTTACTAATAATTGATAAAAAATAAAATTTTGTTGTTCCCCCAAATGTGTACGAGAAACCTATTATTTCTGCAGAAAGGGGGACATAATGTTGAGTGAAATCATTTTTATTTTCTGTATATATCCATTGCTTGTTTGTATTGTTTCAATAGCTGGAGCATATAAAGTAGGTACATTTTATGTGATGCCAATAGTAACATTTCTTATTTTTCTTATGTTAAATGTTACAGTGCACGATCCAGCATTTTTCTTTTGGGTGGGCATGTATACTATTCTTTCATTTATTGTTTCTTATATAACTATCCTTTTTATAAAGGGATATAAAGTTGTAAAAAGAGAGCGTTAATATCATTTTGGGAAAATAGGGATTTACGGTGAACGATAACAACCTCATTTCACGTTGTAATGACGGGAAATGAGGTTGTTTGATTTCTATTTTTTATTGGAGTGATGAAAATCGCGAAGAATCTTCTCAATGACTGGATGAAGAGTACTAGGTAACTCATCAAGCGGAAAGAAACGTAATTCTTTTGACTCAGTTTTATCACATACAAGCTCCCCATAAAATTCTCGGCAAATATAAACAACGAGTACACCGTGTACTTGATCGCCATTTGGATAGATTTGAAAGAAATCTGGCCCTGAGTATGTACGGAATAGTTCTGGATTTTTAATAATAAGTCCAGTTTCTTCATATACTTCTCGCTTTAAAGCGTCTTCTAATGTTTCGTTATATTCTAAAGCGCCGCCAATAATGCCCCAGCGGTTAAAGTCTGTACGGAGCTGCAGTAATACTTCACCTTTTTCATTTACTATAATGGCGTGCGAACCTATTAAAATAAGTGGATGATTTCCTACTAAATTTCTCATGTCTTCAATATAACCCATGTTTTGACTCCTTGTTTTTAATAGTAATTAGGAAGTTCTTTTAACATTCTTTCTGTTTTACGTGCTGTAAAGGCTAAGTTATGATCATCTTTCGTTCTGAAAAATAATGTGCGTAAAAAGGTTTTAATATTGGCACATAAAATACAATACTCATTAAGCGAAAGGCGTTTTCTAATTTGAGGAAGCCTTTTTATTTTTTTATGAATAATAGAAATTAACTCGTTTTGAGGAAAATCATGATACAGCATTGCTAGTAATGGAGTAACAATGCGTTCATCTTCGTTATTATGAAAAAGGTCAGATGGAATAAAGATTTTATTTAATAAACAATGAATTAATTCTTCGTACCACTCAAAGGTCGTATACGTATTATGAACAATTTCGGTAAAAGCATCAGATATGTGAGCAAGACAATGAGCCCATCCTTTATTTTCGATATAGCCCCGAAAATCCGTTTCTAAGTTTGTGTATGTAATGAGTTTATTTTTTATTTCTTCGATATCCTCCTCTGTACAAAAGTAGTGCGAATTAGCGAATTGGAGTATTAACGCAATTAACGAAACAGTGTAAGAACGTGTGAAAACCCCATCTGTATGTGGGGAGTAAATGTCACAATATAAATACTCATCACTTAAACAAGTTTGCAGAAGTAATTTCAGTTGATCATCCATAAGGAATTCATGATGAATGAAATGCGCAAAACATTTATATATAAGTTGGTAACGAACGTAGCTATCAGTCGTTCCGATATACTGAAGCATGTTCAAAGTTAACTCATTTACGTCTATATGTTGCAGTTGCGTATAGTCATTTTGTTGTATAAGCTCTAACTGTTGTTGCAATGCTGTAATATCCACTGGAGAACCTCCTCCGCACTTTAAAGATGCGATCTTTTCTAGTATTCTATATATTCAAGGACAATCCTGCTCATGCAAGGAGAACGATTAGAAATTCGAGTATGATATAGATGAGGGAAGAATATGACGACGATAGAACAGTTAGAAAAATATTTTAAAATAAGAAGAAATGTTTCTTCTATTATGATAAAAGAAAATAATGCAGAGATTTTTACAGAAGAGCAATTAGAGGAAATGATGCAATATTGCGTTGTTGAAGCTAAAAAAGATGGATTAGAAAAACTATATTTTGAAATCTCTTCAAAAAGTCCAAATTATGATGTGTATAAAAAATGTTTTGAAACGTATTCATTTGAATATGTTACGGAAAACATGATTGTATTTAAAGATATATATGAAGTAGAAGATGTAGAAAGTGAAATTGATTTTAAGCTTATTGAAGAAGTTGGAGAAGAGGCTTTTTATTCACTGTGGAATGAAGCGACGGGAGAACCAGTCGCTCATGATCAAGTTGTGCATATGATGCTACAAGAAATTGGTGAGCAATGGAAAGAACATTGCTTAACAGCGAGTGTCGATGAAAAGCAGATAGGAATTGTAATCCCGCATATTGAAAGAGGTACGTTAGAAGAAGGGAAACTTATGTACTTCGCAGTTACTCCAAATATGCGTAATAAGGGATATGAAGAGGCATTATTTGCAGGTGCGATGTTTGTCTTAAAGGAAATAGGTGCATCTTATTATATTGGTGAGACAAATATACAAAATGAATGGATGAAGGATGTTTTTGAAAAGAACGGATGTCAGTTGCTGAGTTGTACTGAGCGATATGTGAGGGAGTTTTAAGATATACTCTGGGACACATCTAGTGGGAACCCGTGTACAAATTTTGAACAAGTAAAAGAACTTTTCGCCTGTTTGTAAGATAAAAAGAAAAATGAGAACGACAAAGTAGTTATTCCTATAATAAAATAGAGTAAGATTTGACTATAAGAGAAAGCGTTGGTGAAAGAATGGAGCAGCAAAGAAATTGGCTACAAGCAACTGTAGAGAGAAATGAAGATAATACGTTACAAATAAAATGGGAAAATAATATAGAAGAAGTTCGTATTTATTGGAGTACTTCACCAGAACATGTTGAAGAAACTGGAGAATTACTTGCAACGGTAAATGGAGAATTATCATATACAATTGAAAACCCGAGTGAAAATGAACGTCCATATTTTAGATTAGTAGGAAGTAATGGACAAGCAGTAACAGTAGCTGAGCGTAGACTGCCATTACAAGGCGCGTTTAACTTCCGTGATATGGGAGGATATGAAACGACAGAAGGCCGTAAAGTGAAATGGGGCAAATTATACCGTTCTGAAGAATTAGCAGGACTAACAGAATGGGATATTGCGTATTTACAAAAGTCTGGCTTAAAGTTAATTTGTGATTACCGTACAGACTTTGAAGTGAAGCATAAGCCGAATCCAGAAATTACAGGTGCTCGTCAAGTGTGCTTACCAGTTATGCAAGACTTAGCGAAAGACTTAAATATAAATGAGTTTTTCCAAGTTGGTGACCTTTCTATGTTAGGAAAACCAGGTGAGTATCTTGTGAAAATGAATCAGGATTTTGTAAGTGGCAACGAGGCATTCGTGAGCTTCTTAAACTTAGCGCAAAACCCGGAAAACTTACCGTTAGTAAACCACTGTACAGCTGGAAAAGATCGTACTGGATTTGGTTCAGCATTATTATTACTTTTACTAGGTGTACCGGAAAAAACAGTAATGGAAGATTACTTATTAAGTAACGGATTCCGTGAAAAGTTAAATGAAAAAATGATGGCCTTTTTAGGTGCGAAATTACAAAACGATGAGAGCAGAGCGATATTAGGTGCAATGTTTGAAGCGCGCGCCGAATATTTACAAGCTGCGATTGAGGGAATCCAAAAGCAATACGGATCAGTTGAAGCATACGCCGAAAAAGCTCTTGGCTTTACGAAAGATTCGTTAGAAGAAATGAAAGTGTTACTGCTGGAAGAAAAGTAAAAAGAAGGGAGGCTGGTTTTAATTAGCCTCCTTTTCTTATTGTTGTTATAATTAAGCTATGAGAATATAGGAGTTGAGAAAAACATCATGAAATACAAATTTATATTATTCGACGTAGACGATACATTATTAGATTTCCCAAAAACGGAAAGACACGCATTACATAATGCGTTTGTACAGTTTGGTATGCCTACAGGGTATAATGATTATCTTGCAAGTTATAAAGAGATTAGTAATGGATTATGGAGAGATTTAGAAAATAAAATGATTACGCTAAGTGAATTAGCAGTAGATCGATTTAGACAATTATTTGCACTTCATAATATAGACGTAGATGCACAGCAATTTAGTGATGTATATCTTGAAAATTTAGGGAAAGAAGTACATCTTATAGAAGGCGCAGTACAATTATGTGAAAATCTACAAGATTGCAAGTTAGGTATTATTACGAATGGATATACGAAGGTGCAACAATCAAGAATCGGAAATTCGCCTTTATGTAATTTCTTTGATTATATTATTATTTCTGAAGAAGTTGGTCATCAAAAACCAGCACGTGAGATTTTTGATTATGCATTTGAGAAATTCGGAATTACGGATAAATCAAGTGTACTAATGGTTGGAGATTCGCTAACTTCTGATATGAAAGGTGGAGAAGACTACGGCATTGATACGTGTTGGTATAATCCGAGTTTGAAAGAAAATAGGGCAGAAGTTAAGCCGACTTATG
Source organism: Bacillus sp. PSXD-155 (assembly GCF_049310765.1). Lineage (NCBI taxonomy): Bacteria > Bacillati > Bacillota > Bacilli > Caryophanales > Bacillaceae > Bacillus > Bacillus sp. PSXD-155. The sequence goes on from NZ_JBMOWC010000015.1 coordinate 47,019, forward strand.
AAGTGGAGAGTCTTCTGCAAATTTTAGAAATTGTGGGAGTGGTTCAAGAAAAGGCAACCTCATTTTAATTGTGTTGAAATTTGATGAATCGTCGATATAATTTCATATACTAAGATATGGAACAAAAAAGATGGCACCAAGTCAAAACAATTTTACTGAAGAAAACAGAAATAAAATCAGAACCATTTAAACAAGCTGGAATTAAAATTGAGGGTTAATGTGGAGAAGGTTTTGGAAAACAGAAATAACACGAAATAATATTTTAAGCAGTTTGTAATGACAAATTACAAACTGCTTAAAAATAAAAAAAGATTGCCTCTTTGGATATGAGCAATCTTTTTTATTTTGTTAGGAGATGAAATGTATATTTTTGTACCCTATCTCCATCAAGTAAAAAAATGTTTGTTCCCTAATAATGAAAAAAATGAATTTAATTTTCATAAATAACTGTAAAGTGGTAAAAATTTCGTTTTGGAAGTAATTCGAAATTTTAAGTTAATGGGCATAGGTTGGAACCATTTCCTTGTTTAGACTGGATATCCGCCTGTTGGCGGTGGCCAAGCACTAAATAATCTGCGGATCAGCACAATTTCTCCTAAATGGTAGGAGTTGTGAGATGCAATATTGCGTAGAACACCGCCAGTGGTTTCACCAGGCCATTCCTCCAATATTTTGTCCAATTGAACAGTTTGGGCAATCGTGCATGCCTGTTCAATCCCTTGAAGAAAATACTGAATAATCTGTTGCCACTCTTCTTCACTGGCAGGACATTCTTCTTCAGGCCAGCTCTCTTTTACATGGGCGGGCAATGCAGGCTTCTTCCCCTGGGCGGATAATAAGAGAAAATCTTGCCAGTAGGTCATGTGTTTTACTAATTGATAAATAGAATAAGGTAGTTCCTCTCTGCGTTTTCCCGCAAGCACCATGTCTATATCCGACAAAGCATTTTTGATGGGAAGATGTCCTCGTTCTCCTCTTAACGATTTTACTAATGCTAGGCTAAATGCCTTATTTAATTGATCCATAATAATTGACTCCCATCCTGTTTTATTTTCTAATTTGCTGATTTTAAGGTTTCGTCTCTTTTATATGTACTAAATAAATTATAGAAGATTTACGACTATTAAGAGAAAGTAAAATAAGGAAAAAATAACAAGAATCACTTACTTCTTAACGCACAGGAAATCGTTGTTTTTTATTTGAATAGTACCTTAATATACAATTGTAGTAACAGATAAATCAAAGGTTCGAATAACAATATCCAGGTCTGCGATAATGTCAGCCACTTTTGATTTTAGCTATTCCAATCCCTACTGAATTTTGTCCAATTGATTTTATTTTGAATGAACTATGAGTTGATTATAATGGTTAGAGTGAACTCTAAGTCAAGAAAAAATAATAAAAGGATAGTTATTCTATTATGAGGGAGTTCGTAAAGCAAAAATAGTGTTTCTATACTAAGGTCATTTACGTGTTATAATACATAAATTAAATGTGTATATATACATAGTTTCTCAGAGTGCTGCAATGTTAGGTATGAACTGTGTAACAACTAGAGGTGAATAAAGAATGTTAAAGTTTTTATTTGAGTTAGACAAGGCTATTCCGCAGAAGGATGAGCCAAAGTATGATGCTTATACAAAGGGCTTTATTGAAGGGGAATTAACGATTCTCGCGAGTGACAGCGTACTTTTTCAGAAGTCATGTATGAAGGTCGCAGAGCTTGGCATTTATTTAGGACAGTGGATGGAACAAGTGCAACACGGGCAGAACGTACATATGAATTATGAAACACCTGATCGTGAGGAAATAATTCTTGGTTTCTCCTATGAAGAGGAAGATCAGTGGAGAATTTATTCCAGTTGGCAACAATTTGAACTTCAGGAGAGTATCTCGACTACAACATTAGTAGAGAGCGTTCAACGCTATTTATATGAGTTAAATAAGGAACTGCGCATGATAGAATATCCTGTGACGTTTGATCAGTACTTAAGAGGAGAGCGAATGATGCAGCTCTCTTACAAACGACCGTGTGATAGCAAAGCAGATACGACGCCGATAGAGTTTTATAATGGAAGTGAGCAAGTAGGCGTAGTACGGGGTTATTATAAAAATACGTTGATGAGAGTGCTGGACTTCATTCCGAAAATTGGTAGTAATATCATTTATGAAATAAAGGATAGTAAGGGCAATATTCGCGTCATTGCAAAGGATGTAAGTAGGCAGCGCCAAAGAAAGATTTTAGTAACGTACATCGATAATAATGATGCAGAGCATGAAATACTTGTATGTGACGGAAAGTTATTGGATGCAAATTTTATATTTACCTTTACATATAAGGCAGAAGAATATGTTGTTCATAAAACTTCATTTGGAATGGGAAAATTATTACGAAAAGGCTATTTAATCGCAGATTGGAATATTCGTCTTGAGGAAGATATGTATTACATCGAGATGAATGCATATGATGGAGATTACATGGAGGATCAATACTTACTATTAGGCGTATTTCATGCGGTTTTATATGGATAATCGATGAGAAATACCGTCATTCTTCTTGGAAAGAATGACGGTATTTTTTATTTATCCTCAAAAATAAAAATCTCATCAATCGTACTATGAAGTGCCTTCGCTATATCGTGAGCGAGTTGCAATGAAGGATTATACTTACCTTTTTCAAGGTGGCTAATTGTTTCACGGCGTACACCAACTTGCTTCGCTAAATCTTCTTGTGTCATGTTCAATTTGGCGCGGTATTCTTTTATCCTCGTTACGAACGCCATGGTGCATCTTCCATTTCATCAACAGGTTTATCATAAAAGAACATAGAAAAACCGAACGTAAGAATGAGTGTGCCGAAAATAAGAGCGATATCAATTTCTTGTAAGATCGGGTTTGGAAATAACATTTCAATAAACATAATGATAGCGGTAGTTAGTAATGTAATGATAAATGCATTGCGACACGATTTATTTACAATTTGTTCAAACAGTTCATCGTGTTGAACTGTTCTATACGATGTGAAAAAGGAGAAGAAACAGAACATAGTAAACAATCCTTTTTCATAAAAAAAACCGAAGAAACCGAGAAATCCTAAATATTTTATCCAAGTTGTTTTCATGATAGGTCCTCCTTGCGGTGTTAGAAATAAGTCACGTTATGTTATAAATATATCACGTATGGATAGGAATGGTAATAATAGTTTTCCAGTTTGCTTCATAATAATAGTAAAAAGAGGAAATATGCTGCGAAATAAAGAGGATAATATTGTAAAATGATTGTAAGGAGGGGGAGGAAGAAATGCTAACTTGGATTATGATCGTTGTATTACTTGTAGTGATTACTGTCATTGCGACGGTGTTAATTGGGCGGAATGGTGATGCAAATTATAGCAAAGCGACAAAGGGGAATATTAAACGATTAACAATGATTTATATTATACTAGCTGTCGTTTTAGTTGTTGGATTAGGGGTGTATATTTATTTTAAAGGTTAAATAAACTGAAAAATGTAAAAATCTTAAAATAGAAGTATGCTATAATATCAATATAGTTATTTGGTAATTAAGGAAAGGATTGGATGGAATGATTGAAATTACGAATGTGTCAAAAAGTTATAATGGGTCTACCTATGCAGTAAAAGATTTAAGTTTATCTGTACCTAGCGGCGAAATCTTTGGATTTTTAGGACCGAATGGTGCGGGTAAATCCACGACAATTAAGATGATTACTGGCATTCACGGGGTGGACAAAGGGACTATTACGATTAACGGAAAAAATATTATGGAAGAGCCGATGGAAGCGAAGAAGACGTTTGGTTATGTGCCGGATAGTCCAGATATGTTTTTACGTTTAAAAGGAATTGAATATTTAAACTTTATGGCTGATATGTATGAAGTGCCGAAAGAAGTAAGACAAGAACGAATAGAGTCTTTAGCGAAGAAGTTTGATCTTTATAATGCATTATCTGATCAAATTCAAAGTTATTCGCACGGTATGAGACAAAAAATCGTTATTATTGGTGTGCTCGTGCATGAGCCAGATGTATGGATTTTAGATGAACCATTAACAGGGCTTGATCCGAAATCTGCATATATTTTAAAAGAAATGATGAGAGAACATGCGGATAAAGGAAAGATTGTATTTTTCTCTACACACGTATTAGAAGTAGCAGAAAAAATATGTGACCGCGTTGCGATTATTAATAAGGGGAATTTGCAGTTTAAAGGAAATTTAAATGAAATGAGAGATCATTTTAAATCCAATGAATCACTTGAAAAAATGTTCTTGGAGATGACGGGTAATGAGTAAAATTTGGACGTTAACGAAAGTATTATTGAAATTAAATTATGCAGATTTCATAACAGATAAGAAGAAGCGATGGGCGTATGTATTTTCATTTGCAGCTATTTTATTTGTTGGCTTTTTAATGTTTGGTTCTATAACGCACGCAATGTATGAGGGAACGAAACAATTAGGGCAAGACCCAGGAATGATTATCGCAATGGGACTTGCGATTGCGAGTATATGGGTATTTTTAATGAGTATTACGAACATTTTAACTGTATTTTATTACAGTAATGACATTGAAATGTTACTACCATTACCATTAAAACCAGCGCAAATTATTTCGGCAAAATTTTTAACAGTATTAATTACACAATACGTAATGAGTTCATTCATTTTATTACCAATCTTTATTACGTACGGGTTAAAAAGTGGCGCATTTATTACATATTACATATATATGATTTTCATTTACTTACTCTTCCCAATCGTGCCGTTAGTACTAGCTTCGTTACTGATGACAGTTATTATGAGGTATACAAATATAGCGAAAAATAAAGACCGAGGAAATATATTTATTGGAATCGTAAGTATACTATTTATTGTAGGAATTAACGTATTTTTGCAGTGGAAAAATAAAAGTTCGTTTTCTGAAGATGCAATTGCGGATTACCTTGCAAACAACCAGTCTTCTCTTTTAGTACAAATGACAAACTATTTTCCAACTACATATTTTGGAGCAGTAGCATTAGTAGAAAATGCAAATTGGAAGGGACCTTTATATGTAATAATCTTTGCAGTTATTTCATTTGTCTTCTTTGTGTTGTTTTATTACATTGCAGAGCGTACATATTTAAAAGGGGTTATTGGACTTTCAACGAGTACAGCAAAGAAACAAGTTATTTCGGCGGAAGATTTACAGAAATCAACAGCACAAAGTTCGCATTTAAAAGCGTATGTGAAAAAAGAATTTAAAACGTTATTCCGTACACCACAATTTTTCTTAAATTGCATTGTACAAACTTTCGTTATGCCAATTATGTTGTTCTTTATTTTATTTGTGCAAGATGGAAATTTAAAGTTTATTACAGAGTATATTAACAATCCAAAGACAACGGGATTTGCAATTGGTGTTGGCCTTTGTGCATCGTTATTTTTAATGGGTAGTAATGTCATTGCAACAACGTCATTTTCGCGAGATGGAAGCTCTTGGTTTGTGAATCGTTATTTACCAGTAAAGGCTTCGGATATCTTTTTTGCGAAAGCAATCACTGCTTGGTTAATTAATGTGATCATTTTAGCAGTATTCGGTATTACGATGGCAGTTGTAGCTGGGATTTCTCCAGTCTTTATGATACTGTGGTTTTTACTAAGTGCGAACGGGTTACTATTAATTAATTTAATCGGAACACGCTGGGACGCACAAACTGCAGATATTCATTGGGATACAGAACAGAAATTATTTAAAAGTCGATATACAACTTTATGGAATTTTTTAGCTAATATTTTAATAGCTTTAATTATTGTGGGTGGAGTAAGTGTATTATACTTCTTCCTTCAAGTAGGACTTTGGGTTATGTTTATCGTTTTATTTGTAATGTTTACGATTGTAAACTATATCTTTATTAAAATGTTAAAATTAGGTGCTGAACGTATACTGTCAAATATTCAATAAGAAGATAGATCCTCTGTATTCATGCAGGGGATCTACGTATAGATGGAGGAGAAAAAGGTGAAGAAAATAGCAATTGTAACAGGGGCAACTCGTCTGAATGGAATTGGTGCAGCTGTATGCAAGGTGCTTGCTCAAAAGGGGATAGACATTTTTTTCACGTACTGGCCAAAGTATGATAAAGCGATGCCATGGGGAATGAGTGATCAAGAACCCTTTTTGCTGAAAAAGGAAATTGAAAGTTACGATGTTCGATGTGAAATGGCAGAAATCAATTTATCGCAGTCTTATTCGCCAAATCGTTTATTTTATATGGTATCAGAACGGTTAGGTGATCCATCTATTCTAGTTAATAATGCAGTATATTCTACTCATACGAGAATTGAGGAATTAGATGTAGAGCAGTTGGATAAACATTATACAGTTAATGTTCGGGCTACTATGCTATTAAGTTCATTGTTTATAAAACATTATTCACTTAAAACGGGCGGGAGTATTATTAATCTTACTTCAGGACAGTCAGTAGGTCCAATGCCAGATGAACTAGCATATGCAGCAACGAAAGGGGCAATTGAAGCATTTACAAAGTCAGTAGCACCAGTTGCGATGGAGAAGGGGATTACAGTGAATGCTGTAGATCCAGGACCGACGAATACAGGATGGATTACAGAGGAGCTGAAGCATCATTTAGTATGGAAGTTCCCGCAAGGTAAAGTAGGAGAACCGGTGGATGCTGCGCGCTTAATTTCTTTTTTAGTAAGTGAAGAAGCGAAATGGGTTACTGGGCAAGTCATTCACTCGAATGGTGGTTATTCATAAAAATATTATGTTAACAAATGTTGAGAAACAAAAAACGAAAGAAAATTTTATTTTTTTTTATAAATAAAATGTCAAGAAAGATAAAAATTTGATAGAAGAGTATATCGTCATATGAAGATAGTAATTCTTAATGTGACAATATACTCTTTTTCTTTTACTTGCGAGTAGAAAAATGAAGTAGAAGAAACTCGAATATTAAAATGAGTTTATCAGTTTTTGTACGTATTATTATGAAGATTACTGTCGGAAAGATGATAATTCGTATGAAAAGGGATTTTTTAAGGGGGAATCGAATCGTAAAGGGGAGGATAAATTATGTAAAACATAGGGGGATTTATATGAAAATGAAAAAGGTCGCTATCGCATCGATAACAATTGGTACAATGCTTACTATGGCAGCTTGTAGTCCTTCAGCAGATAAAGAAACGGAAAAGAAAGAGCAAGTAACTGCGCAAAATGATGGAGAAGCAAAAACGACAAGTGCAGATGAAGCGTCAAAAACAACGAAAGATACTGAAAAAGAAACAAATACTTCTTCAAATGAAAAAACAGATAAGGATGCAAAAAATACGAAAGAATCATCAGGAACAGAAAGTAATGGCAAAACGTCAACTCAAAACGAGAATGTAAAAACAAAAGAAAAAGAGACGACAGGAAAAACGAATGATCAAACGACTAGCGGGAAAACAACAGATCAAAGCACAAGTATAAACAATAACGGAAAGACAACGAAAGATCCGAAGAAAAGTGTTGCTGTGAAAACGAATGTTAAAGAAGTTGTAGCATTAATTGATAGCTTGGACAAGCAGTTAGCTGCTAATCCAAAATTGGAAACAGTGAATAAGCTTGGCAAACAAATTAATGAAAAGTGGGATGTGATTGAAAAAGAGCTAGAAGCATCACATCCGACGGATTCTAAAACAATCGGTCAAAGTATGTATCCGTTAATTGTAGGAGCGGAGAAAGAAAAAATCGATATTAATAAAATGAAATCATTAACGACGAAAACGAAAAAAGATTTAAATCAGTTATTGACGAAACTTTCATAGTTTCAAAAGCCTACTCGTGTGAGTAGGCTTTTTTTAGGTTGTTGTAATGTGCACAGTATAACTTATTTATTTTCATTTTCAATTACGATGCGAAAGGAACTGAATGCTTGTTGACTGATATAATCTTCTTCGCTAACTTTATAAGGAAATGGAAAAGCGACGAGTTGCAAATTACTTTCCTGATCCACTGAAGGCAATGTGAAATTAAAGATTTGTCTTGTTTCAGGTGCAACCTTAGTATAAACGACTTTTCTATTGTTAAATATTTCAACTTGTTTCCAATCTTTAAAAGCTACGATTGCGTAAGTCATTTCATCATTTGTTTCATTACCGTTTGATAAAATTAATTGCTTGCCTTCCTTTTCAAAGAAGACAGTTTGTAAGTTCTCTTCACGGTTCGTAACAAATAATGGTTCGTAAAGACCATCTTTTAAAATAGCATCTGGATCTATAAGGGAGAGTTTTATTTTTTCGTTTTCTTTCTGAGGAAGACGCATTGAGTATCGCATACTTAGAATATCTTCTAAAATGGCTGCTTTATTTAAGTTATTATCTTTTAATTTGTATTCAGGTTTTTTAATTATTAAAAAGGTTAATTCACTTGCATTAGGAGAAGTGTGTAAAGAGATTTTCGTAGTCATTGAACTGTTTGGCTTCATATCAAAAAAATAGTGTGATATTTCATTAGTAGTATCTTCTATTTTAAAAGGTTTTTGTTCGTAATCTTCTAGAACAATTAATCCATATTTTCGGTTTTCGTTAATAGTATGTACGAATGATAATGATACATTAATTTTATTATCCTCACTAGTAATTGTACTACCGTTGTTAATATGTTGGCCTTGATTATCCTTCAATCCGTAAGAAATAGTATTGGTTTGTTGCCCTCTCTTATTTTCTTTAGAAGGTGGATGAGGTTGTATGATTGAGGTATTGAACAAAATATAAATTGTAAGTAATGAAATGAGTAAAACACCGATAATAATATATATTTGTTTCATAAATAGCACCTCAATATATGTAAAGTATTAGAGAAAAAAGATATGCAAGATGCATATCTTTTTTCTCTTTCTTACCAGAAGGCTTTTGTTTCGTGATTCACATCATTATAACCACTTAATTTATAGGTATGATTACCGATAGCGTAATCATCTCCATAATAAACGCTTGTGTTGGTCGCTGTAGCACTGACAAAGGATGATTTTTTTGCACTATTACTTTTCGTATTTACTAATGAGCCATCGCCATTGAAAGTTCTTGCTTTTGCATAAACATAGTCTTCGGTCGTAGTTGATTTCGATTTAGCAACTGCATAGGGGTTACCAAAAAAGGGAGTATATACGCTAATGTTAGAGTCATTCTTAGGTGCAGCTGCAATAGTCAAACTAGGAACACTAGATGTTTTTGTTGATTGAATTGTATCAAAGTCAACTAAAACGGGCTGCTTGTCTACAGTATCGACCTCTGAAGCACTTGCGTTATTAGTAAAACCAAAACCTAAAACCGCTAACCCTAAAGTTGTCACCGATAAAGATTTTTTCATATTCACTAATTTTCCCACCTTTTTAAATTTTTGAGTTCGAACTCAATTCATACAATATATGAAAATTTCGAAACTCTCAATGGTTTATTCCATACTTAACTTTTCTTTTACTTTCGATTCAACATGTCTTCATTTGCAAAAAAGCGAATATATCTTCTAATGCTTAGCCAGCAAGGGATACAGGTTTAACTTTATGAAATTCGTGTAAATTTAAATCTATTCATGTCAGAATCTCTGTTATTTTTAAGTTCATATGGGAAACTTATTAAAAAAAGGATGGTGACAAAAATGACAATCGATCGAATTTGTACAATTGGACCCGCAAGTAATAATAAAGAAACGTTAGCACAGTTAATAAAGAATGGTATGAAAATTGTTCGACTGAATTTATCGCATGGCACGCATGAAAGTCATAAAGACATCATTCGTTTAGTGAAATCATTAGATGACTCTATTAAATTTTTGGGTGATGTACAAGGTCCTAAAATAAGATTAGGTGAAGTGAAGGGAGAGCAAATTACACTTCAGGCAGGAGATTCTTTTATTTTACATACACAATCAGTTACAGGGAGTAATACAGAAGCGAGTGTTGATTATGAAGGAATTGCGAATGATGTGAAAGTAGGCAGTAGAATTTTAATTAATGATGGAGAAGTTGAATTAATTGTTGAAAAGATAAGTACGGACAAAATAGAAACGAAGGTAAAAACAGGTGGCAATATCTCATCTCATAAAGGAGTTAATTTACCAGATGCGGCTGTTCGTTTACCAGCTATTACAGAGAAAGATAAAAAAGATATTCAGTTTCTTTTAGAAGAGAATGTTGATTTTATCGCGTGTTCTTTCGTAAGAAAACCTAGTCATATAAAAGAAATACGAGATTTTATACAACAGTATAAAGAAACGTCACCTAATGTAATTGCAAAAATAGAAACGATGGAAGCAATCGAGAATTTTCAAGATATATGTAAAGAAGCAGATGGAATTATGATTGCAAGGGGCGATTTAGGAGTAGAGTTACCGTATCAATGCATTCCGCTTTTACAGAAAATGATGATTCAGGAATGTAATCGAACGAATACATATGTCATTACAGCAACACAAATGCTTCAATCTATGGTAGATCATTCTATTCCAACAAGAGCAGAGGTGACTGATGTGTTTCAAGCTGTACTGGACGGGACGAATGCAGTTATGCTTTCAGCTGAAAGTGCATCAGGAGAACATCCAATCGAAAGTGTGAGAACATTACGTCTCGTTTCAGAATTTGCGGAGCATGTTAAAAAAGATGGACCTTTTGCGATGAAAGATGTACTGGAGTTACTGCATAAATCACTGAATGAGTGATGAATAAAAAAAGAGGGTGGATATGCATCCCCCCTCGTGTTTACTCTTGTTCTTGTTCATCTAAAATCTTATCAAAAGCAGCAGATACTTTATCAAACTCTTCATCATTTTCAATGTATGAAAACTCATTATCTTCTTCTACTTTTAAAAAGAAAATATCAATGTCTTCCTCAGTTTCTGTTTGGATATCTTCAACAAAGGCAACTGCAATATATTCTGCACCTTCGACATCCATTGCTCCAAGTACTTCTACTTCCTGATCCTCATTATTCTCATCGCTAAGTGTAAACACTTCGCCAACTTCAATATCAGACATATTCATTCTCCTCCTGTTCGACTCTAAAAATAGAGCACTCAAACTGTATACATACTAACATATCTTTCCATGAAAAACCAAATTCATACGTAAGAAAACAATTGATTCTTCTTTAGTATGAGTATACAGCTATTAGGAGCATTATTTGTCTGTGCTATATTACTTAATCCATTCAACAATTGTATCCATAGTCTGTCTTGTTTTATCACGCTTTGGCTCTTCTTTACGGTAACCAAAGGCAACCATAACTGATACTTCAAGATTATCGCCTTGTATAATGCCTTCTTGACGAAGTAAAGAATCTACTTCCTCTTTATCAAATCCTTCTATTGGACAAGAATCAATACCGATTTGAGCTGCACTCGTCATCATATTACCTAAAGCAATATAAGTTTGTTTAGATGCCCAATCAAATACAGCACGATCGGATTGTAATAAGTTAAAATCTGTTTCCTGGAACTTTTTGAAGAATTCATATCTAATTTTTTGAGTGTCTTCAGGCAATCCAATAATATCGTTCATCATATATTTAATATACTCTGCATCATAATGCATATCTTTAATGTTTCTTGAAAGAACAATAACAAAATGACTAGCTGTTGCAAGTTGCCCACCAGCGCCCCATGAATACGGTTGTAGTTTTTCTCTTAATTCTTTATTTTGTACGACAATAAATTTCCAAGGTTCATATCCAAAAGAAGAAGGAGATAATCTGCCTGTTTCTAAAATGAATTTAAAATCCTCTTCTGAAATTTTGTGCATAGGATCGAACTCTTTACATGCATGTCTGAAATGAAAAGCCTCCATAATTTTTTCTTTTGTAATTTCTTTTGTATTTGTCATAAAAGTTCCTCTTTTCATGAATTTATTTTTGTAAGTAAAGTATATTTTTAAAGTAACATAGATACAAGTACGCACATTTATGTGGTATAGTATCAAAAAAGATACTAATGTTAAGGGAAGGGATTTATTATGGATTGTCCAAACGAAAATAATATAAATTACCCATTTTTAAATAAATATTCTTGTCCAGTTGAAGCTATGGTTGAGGTGATTGGAGGGAAATGGAAAGGGGTAATTTTGTATCATTTATTAGATGGTACAAAGCGGTTTAATGAATTAAAAAGATTAAAACCAAATATCACACAAAGAATGTTAACACTGCAGCTGAGAGAACTTGAAGCAGATGGCATCATACATCGCGAAGTATACCGTGAAGTGCCGCCAAAAGTAGAATATTCATTAACTGAGCTTGGTGAATCACTACGTCCAGTGATTCTATTAATGATGGAATGGGCAACTCATAATATGGAGAAGGTTTTGGAGAGTAGGAATACGAAAAATAATAATTAAGAGTTGAAATTGGTATAGATGAGATATGTGAAATAGTTGTAGAAATAAAAGGTGTTTCCATACGTGAAAACACCTTTTATTTCTATATTTTTACTTTTTAACTTCAACTGCTGAAGTTGGAAAGTTATTTAAGTTTGCAATTTGACCATACCAATCAGCATGTTTAAAAACAACACCTTTTCCATATCCTTCAGTTGAAGTACGTTCCCATAGTGTTGTTGAATAGCTAGCGGTAGGGGATGCTGTACGTACAGAAACAATTTGATTTTGCCAACTAGCAGACAAGTTTTTATAACCGCTACTTACAGAAAAATACTCGCTACCTTGATTTGTGCGTTTATAGAAGTCTGTACTACCAGGTCCGCTTCCTCCAACACCAAGGGGAGTGATTGAATTATTCAACCTTTGTTTATCTTTTTCAATAAAAGCCTCTAAACTTTCTTTGCTCGAAAATCCATAAGATAACCAGTCACCATTTTGATTTTGTTTCGGTAGAACTAACGTTATTTTTACGTCTTCCTTTAATGGAGCACTCAATTTGTTAAATGAATCAACAGTCTTTTCATCTACAGTTACATATTCGAAAGAGGAAATCGTATAATCTTTTTCGGTACTAGCTGATACTAATCCCATTCCTCCAGTTAACGACGAAACAGTTAATAATGCACCTGCTACCAACTTTTTAAGCATGGATTCATCTCCTTAAAACTTAGATTTTTTACATAACTAAAATGTATGTTAATTCGAATGTATTATAAATATTTAGAAATTTATAAAAATTAAACAGAATATTCTTTTATTAGTCTTGAGTAAGGAAAGTAATTAAAAATGAAAAAAAGGTTTACTTAAAAAGTAAATCCTTTTTGCCGACCTATCTCAAAACTCTATGGATTAAAGTTTCATTTTATCCATCTATGAATCATACACTTCTTTTGCATTCATAGAAACAGCATCTAATAAAAGAAAAATGGCTGCTATAATATGTAGAAGGATTTCTATATAAGGAAAGAAGGCAACTAGAGTAACGATAATACCTATATAATGAGCGTACGTATTCATCCCTGCTTTTTTAGCTAATAAAATAGTAGTGATATGTAAAGCAATCAATAGTAGTAAAGGTAATCCATCTAGGTTAACAAGACTTGGAAATAAATAATAACAAGGAATTAATAAAAGATGATAGATTCCTGTGATCCACTTTAGTGCTTGTATGTAAGTTTTCAAAGTAAATCCTCCTAAAATAATATATCTATATATTACTAAAAATAACAGGTAATTGGATATTATATATTTTTAGTTTTAGGTAGCTTGTAATTATTTTATGTAAACTAATTATTGATTATCTATAAAATAGAAAAACCACCCAAACGAGGGTGGTTCGTATTATAAATAACTACTTAAAGAAGAAAGGGAGACCTTCACCTCACTACCTTCCTTCATATTTCGCAGCATAACGGTTTCTGTACTAAGTTCGTCTTCACCAATGATAAGCACATAAGGGATATTCTCTTTATTGGCATAATTAAGGGCACGTTTTAATTTGCGTCCTGCTAGTTCAAGTTCGACTTTTAAGGAAGTGGTGGAACGTAATTGCTGGGCAATTTGTAAGCATTGTAACTCTGTCCCAAGCGGGATGATAAATAGATCCGCTGTAGATGAGATTGTTTCTTTCTGCGATAGTGCTGTATAAATAACGTCTAAACCGAATGAAATACCGACTGTTGGATAGTTTATATTATCACCACGGAAAGCTCCGATAATGTTATCGTATCGACCACCGCTACCGATGCTAGATGTAATCGATCCATCTTTTAAAAAGATTTCATATACAGTACCTGTATACATTGTGAGTCCTCGCGCTAAAAACGGGTTGAATATCGTATTTTCATTTATTCCAAGGGCGATTAAATATTGCTGTAATTGTTGTAGTTCGTTTACTCCATCGGCAACGAGTGGATTATTGAAAGCTTCTTTAAAGTCAGCGATAGTAAGCTTTAGACAAGATAATACGGTATTACATATCGTATCAGCCATTTCTTCAGAAATTCCGCGCTCTAATACATCTTTTCGTACACCATCAATCCCAATCTTTTCGATTTTATCTAATGATAAAATGACGTCACTTGTTAACTCAGTAGGGATGTTAATGGCCTGAAGAATACCATTTAACAATTTTCGGTTATTATATTGGATCGTTATCTCTAAGTTTAACGTTCGGAACAGTTCAAACGCCATACCCATAAGTTCAGCTTCTGCCATGACAGACTCAACACCGACGATATCAACGTCGCATTGTATAAATTCACGAAATCTTCCTTGTTTAATTGGCCCATCTCGAAATACTTTCCCAATCTCATAACGTTTAAAAGGGAGGCGGAGGTTCGGATTCATTGCCACAACTTTTGCGAATGGAATAGTTAAATCGTATCGTAAGGCGAGCTCACGTTTCCCTTGATCCTGAAGTGTATATATTTCTTTTAATATTTCATCGCCACCGCCGTACTTGTAAGACATAAGCTCATACATATTTAACGTCGGCGTTTCTAAAGGTTTGCATCCGTATCGTTCAAACGTATCTTCACAAGCTCTTTTAATTTTATTTCGCAGCACTTGTTCTTCTGGTAAATAGTCTTTCGTTCCTTTTACATTTCTCATTTCCATCATAATCACTCCTTTTTTAAATTAAAAAAAGCTATGCAGGTATAAAAATACCCACATAGCTTTATGAACGCTTCGTGGGTCAACAGGAAAAGCCCTGTACCCACGAAGAAAAACTTTTCTTCGGATACACGGCGTTACGTATGATGATGAAGTTGGAAAGAAGTATTAAAATTTCGCATTGCAAATATCTCCTTAACGTAAGTTTTTCCAAATTATATCAGATGATTTTTGAATTATCAATATTTTTAGTTTTGAAAAATACGTGAAGTTATGTAGGAGAAATGGAAAAGGGTGTATAATAAAGGAAAACTTAATGATATGAAATAAAGTTTTAAGGAGAACGTTATGAAAAAAGATAAAACAAATGCGATGCGAATATTAGATAAAGAAAAAATTGAATATTCGATGATGTCATATGATCCAGACGATGGGAAAATTGATGGCGTATCAGTAGCCGAGAAAATTGGACGAGAAGTGAGAGAAGTATATAAAACGTTAATCGCTCAAGGGAATAGTAAAAATTATCATGTGTTTATTATTCCGGTAGATGAGGAACTAAATTTAAAAGTTGCCGCAAAAGCAGTAAGTGAAAAAAAGATTGAAATGATTCCTGTAAAAGATATTACGAAAGTGTCAGGATATATTCGCGGTGGTTGTTCACCAGTTGGGATGAAAAAGTTATTTTCTACATGTATCGATGAAAGCGCCCAATCACTTGAAACGATGATTGTAAGTGGAGGGAAAATCGGCGTGCAAATTGAGCTTAAAGTGGATGATTTGGTGAAAGTAACGAGAGCGCAATTTGGTGAAATAACGAAATAATGATACATAGGAAAAGAAGTTCTAGTTTTATTGAATTTAGATAATATTTTATAGGATAGTTAGTTCATTATGGGGCTGATTATCCTTTTTATTTACGTAATAATACGTTATGTTAACCGATTATGTGTACAGTATTCAGCCGAAAACAAACAACATATCAACTCTCTAAAATGGTAAAATAGGGAAAAGGGCATCCTGAATATTACCTTTAGAAACCACTATTTATCACATAGGGGTTTTTAAAAAAGTAAAGGGGGGAGATAAATGAAATATATTAATGGATTGTACATATCACTTATATTGATGATGTTTATTAATTTACTTAATTTTACAATTTTTGATAATAAATACTCAGGGATAACAATGTATCTTTCTTCCGTTATATTCATAATTGGGAGCGCATTTTTTGGAAGTGCAAAACGGCTTAAAATGAGTGAAAAAAAATAAACCTTTTAGGAGGTTATAATCATTAATGAAACAACAAGAACAAGTTATCTTTCGTGAGGTTCAGCGATCCCCAATTTGGGTATGGATACTCATATTAGGGATATCCATGCTGATGTGGTATGGATTTATTCAACAAATTATTCTTGATATCCCGTTTGGAGATAAACCAGCTCCTAATGGTGTCTTAATTGTTATGTGGTTGTTGTTCGGGATTGCCTTTCCTGTATTAATGCTTGGAGTATTGAAACTGATCATTGAGGTCCGTGAAAAAGGTCTTTATGTCCGCTTTGTTCCTTTTCATTTTCAATATAAGCAGTACCTTTTCAAAGATATACATCATTATGAATGCATTACTTACAGTCCGATAAAACGATTTGGAGGATGGGGAATTCGTTTTAACCTTAAGAATGAAAAAGCCTATAACATGAATGGAAATAAAGGAATAGAGTTAAAGTTGCAATATAACACAGTAGTAATCGGCACTCAAAAATCAGAAGAATTAAAAAAAGCACTGGACTCAGTACAAAAGTATATTGAAAATTAAACTTCAACAAACGGGCACAATTCAAAAATTTTTACTAGGTATACCTACTTTAAAAATAACTTGAATTTACTTCCTATATCGAAAACTATGCAAATAAGCTGTTCACTAGATTCTCATAGAAAACTGTGGTGAGATAAAATTTTTGATTTTGCAGCACTTCAAAATCTTAACTAGAGGGCTAGTATCGGTACCCCACAATAAAAAGGCAGGAACATATCAAATATGTTCCTGCCTTTCATTTTAGAGAGATGTTTCCTAACAGTTGATTTTGTTAACGAAAGTCGACTTTAAATCCATATTTTGTGTGAAATAAAAGCATATAATAAAAGTATGAGGTGATGATGTGAAGGAGATAAACATTCATAAAATAATTGCGGATAAGAGAAAAGAAAAGGGAATTACGCAGGAAGAGTTAGCGATGTATATTGGTATTACGAAGGCATCTGTTTCCAAATGGGAGACAGGGCAGAGTTATCCGGATATTACATTTTTACCACTGTTAGCATCGTACTTTAACATAAGTATTGATGAACTAATTAGTTATACACCACAAATGGAGCAGGAAGATATTAAGGATTTATATCATAGACTAGCGGAAGCTTTTAGTGAAGAACCATTTGATGAAGTAATGATAGAGTGCAGAGGAATAATCAAAAAATATTATTCTTGTTTTCCGTTATTACTTCAAATGGGACTACTTTTTATTAATCACCATATGTTAACAGAGGATACGGATAAAAGAATTGAAATGTTAGAAGAGGCAATGTCTCTCTTTAGCAGGGTACAGGAAGAAAGTGACGATGTTTCTCTTGTGAAAGAGGCGGTATCGTTTCAAGCAACTTGCTATCTTATACTCAATAAACCAAATGAGGTGCTTCAATTACTTGGCGGAACGATACGACCTAACGTTCCAGCGGAAGATCTAATCGCACAAGCGTATCAAATGCTTGGAAATGTTGAAAAGGCAAATGAAATAATGCAAATTAGTATGTACCAACATTTAATACAACTCGTTGCGACAATACCGAATTATGTAGTAGTAAATGCCTCAAGCGCTGAAAAGGTAGAGGTAATTTTAAATAGAGCTTTCATGTTAATAGATATATATGAAATAGAAACATTACATCCTAATATGACTTTAAAAGTATACTATGCTGCTGCGCAAGTATATTGTATGCAAGGTAATTTTGAAAGAGCATTAGAAATGTTACGGAAATATGCAGCGGTTTGTGCGGCTAGCTTTACAGTAAATAGCCTGCATTTACATGGAGATTCCTATTTTGATGCGATTGATGGATGGTTTGCAGAGTTTCCGCTCGGCGCTAAAACAGTTAGAAATGAAGAGATTATAAAGCGAAGCATGTTACAAAGTATTGCAGAGAATCCAGTTTTCGCTCCAATGAAAGATGTAAGAGAGTATAAAAATATAATAACGAGTTTGAAATTTAAATTGGATATAAAAGAATAGGGGGACAAAATGATGACTTTTGATGAATATGAAGTAGCGATCAATAGTGAGTGTACTTTACAAGGTACGATTACAAAGCCAAAAGCTGATGGGAAGTATGCGGCTGTTGTCATTATCGCGGGATCTGGAGAGATTGATCGTGATGGAACGATCGTACCGCTAAAGCTTGAGGCGAACATATATAAAGATTTAGCGCATGTAATAGCGGGGTTGGGTGTAGTGACGCTCCGCTTTGATAAGCGCGGAGTAGGAAAGAGTGATGGAGAATTTCTGAAGACTGGAATGTGGGATTTAGTTAGTGATATAGAGTCTACGATTACGTATTTAAAAGAACAACCATTTGTTGATCCAGAAAATATCATTTTAGCTGGTCATAGTGAAGGATGTATGTTGGCAACAGTAGTAAATGCAAGAACACCAGTTAATGGGCTTATCCTTCTTACAGGGGCTGCGGAATCATTAGAAGAGGCTACGAAAAGACAAAGGGAAATTGCATATAAAGAACTAAAGGAGCAGAAAGGAATAAAAGGAAAACTAATGCGCCTTCTCAATGTAGAGAAACGTGGAGAGAAGCAAATGGAAAAAATAAAAGAGAAAATGATGAATACAGAAAAAGATACGATTAAAGTTGGTTTTAAACCGATGAACGCAAAGTGGTTTAGAGAGCATTTTCAGCATGACATTTATAAAGATTTAATGAAAGTAACGTGCCCGGTATTAGCAATCGCTGGTGATAAAGATATTCAGGCTGATCCTGAAAGAGCGAAGCGGATCGGTGATTATGTGAAGGGTGATTCTGAAGTACATGTAATAAAAAATATGGATCATAGTTTGAAAGTTTTTGAAGGTGAGTTTAAAGCATTAGATTTTAAAAAGAATTATGAAGAAGGGGCAAGAAAGCCACTTCATCCAGAGTTGGAAGAAATAATTGTGAATTGGCTGGATACACATTTTAACTCGCAACATGCGGGTAGTAAGATTCCCGGCTCAATATTAGGCGAAAGTGAGGAAGTCGGAAGGAAGAGTAATTGTCTGTAAAAAAAACGGTTGTTGTAGGTTGATTTAGTTTAGTATATGAATTTATTTTTTTTGCGAATTCATTCATTATAAAATGTTCGTTTTTATTAATTAACGAGATAAAAACGAACATTATTTTATTTTAAATAAATTGGGTAATTAGACTATAACATTAATGCTTATCATTGAATATAATAATAATATAATGGAGGTGATGTTATATGGCTCTTACTACAGGACCAATTGAAAACGTAGGAAATCAACCTGCTAATGCAAATAAAGTTAGGGTGAAGATCCTTAACCGTACTGCGGGCCCACTTACTGGAGTAGCTAGAGTTTTTAGACTTGACGGTTCATTAGTATTAATTGAACAGGTAAACTTCAATGTGAATTCTAATGCTTCTACTTTTGCAACTCTAAGCTTAGTTCATCCTGCTCTTGGACAAGCATTTGAATATGAAGTTCAAATTGTTCCTAATCAACCTGGTGGACTATATAGTGTTTATGGACTAACAGCTGAAAATGTTATTATTACTGCACAACGTGTTGTGAACTCAGAATTGACACAGTTTCTTTAATTAAAATAGATTGGTGCCTACATGGTATCCAATCTATTTTTGTACGTATTATTCAGAGAAAGAAAGGTTTTACACAAAAATAAAGACAGTTATGGAAAAGGGAAGAGTCGAGCTAGCATCTTGATTTTTATTATTTCTGTCTTAGACCGTATCTGTTTTGTGGCACGGTTTTCTTTGAATGCTTTTTATTCAAACTGTTTTTTAAAGTATTTATCAAATATGCATTATTGCATAAATAAATTTAAATTTATAAGTTAATATTAAACTACTTTTTAGTTGTAAAGAATATGTTAATAATCTTTATAAGAAAAGGATATTCCTTGTAAAAAGTGAAATTGTTTGGAATGTGAATAAACAAAAAGTTTAGAAGTGATACAGACTGGATAGAGTCTTGTATTAAATAAAAAGAAAAGGGTGGGTATGGGTTTCTAAAAGTTTTGGGGGGAGAAAGTATTTTTTAGTTAGTAGCTTCAAATTATATTTTAAAGGGGAATGGGTATATGAAGTTTCGAAATACAAAGATTGCTATGATTACACTATCTTCATTTTTTATTTTAGGTTCTGCATCTCTATCATTCACAGATACTATACACGGTGAAGTAGCTTCTGCATCAGCACAAGAGATTATTGTAAAAAGTTATGACGATACATATTATAATAACGCAATAGGAAAAACGGGCTTAGAATTAAAGAAGGAACTGCATAATATTATTGATAATCATACAAAGTTATCATACAGTGCGGTTTGGGAAGCACTAAGAGATACTGATGAAGATCCAAATAATAAAAATAATGTGATACTCTTATATACTGGTCGTTCGCAAGGGAAGCTTACGAATGGATCAGGAGTAAATAACTGGAACCGTGAGCATGTTTGGGCAAAATCTCACGGTGACTTTGGAACGACTGCAGGACCTGGAACAGATCTACATCATTTAAGAGCGACGGATGTATCTGTAAATAGTTCACGAGGGAATTTAGATTTTGATAATGGTGGTGTGAATCATTCTGAAGCGACAGAATGTAAATATGATAGTGATTCTTGGGAACCTCGTGATAGTGTAAAAGGAGATATTGCTAGAATGCTGTTTTATATGGCTGTTCGTTACGAGGGGGACAACGGCGAAATAGATTTAGAACTAAATGAAAAAGTGAATAACAATAAAGATCCATACATGGGGAAACTATCGGTTTTATTAAAATGGAATGAACAAGACCCGGTCGATGATTTAGAGCGAAAGCGTAATGAAGTGATTTTTACAAAATATCAACATAACCGCAATCCTTTTATTGATCATCCTGAATGGGTAAATAAAATTTGGAACTAAGATTTTTAAAGGTATTATATTTTGATAGAAGGGATTGATTATTATGATCAATCCCTTCTTATATTTTTACTAGAATAAATGATTTTTATAGGATTGAAGAGGAGAATAGGATAGATATTTTATCAAGTTAATTATATATGGGTATTTTAGTACGGTCCCCACTCAATATTCACCCCAATAATAAGAAAAACAAGTCCAATGATAAACCAAATGAGTGCAAGTGGAGCCATGAAACGAATCCATTTTCCATAAGAAATCCCGCTCGCTGCGAGAACGCCCATTAAAACACCAGAAGTTGGATTTAAGCAGTTTACTACACCTTCCCCAAGCATAACAGCCTGTACTGTAACTTGGCGTGTAATGTGCATGAAATCAGCTAATGGAGCTAATATCGGAATAAAAATAACCGATTCTCCTGTCCCGGATGAAATAAGGAAATGTAATGCAGCACTACTTACGTACATACCGATAACGCCAAATACAGGGCTTTGTCCTTCAAGAGACTGTGCGAGCTGGTTAACGATAGTATCAAGTAATTTGCCTTGTTCTAAAATGACTGAGATACAACGAGCCATTCCGACGATTAAGGCACCGTATATGAGATTTTGGCAACCTGCTAGAAAAGTAGAAGCGATATCGTTTGCTTTCATACCACCTATTATTCCTGCTGTAATTGCTATGAAAATAAAAGTAGCAGTCATTTCTGCGTCCGTCCAATGTAGACGAAAAGCGCCTATTAAAAATGAAATTAAAGATAAAGCTGAAACGAGTAAAATTAATTTATGACGTATCGTCCAAGGAACTTCTTTTTTCTCTGTTTCTTTTTCGCTTGAAAGAGCGTTACTTGGAAACCAGTTGTCGCCAAGAATGCTTCCTTTATTGGATTTTTTCAAGCGCTTTATATACCAATTTATATATAGAATGGTAGCAAGTAAAAAAGATATATAAATTGCTGTGCGTAAACCAATTCCCGAAAACATCGGAAGTTCTGCGATCTTTTGTGAAATGCCTAAAGGTGAGGGGGATAAAATAGTAGCATTAAAACCAGCATAAGTGCCTAAATAAATAATTGCTACGCCAACGATAGCGTCCCATTTTAATGTGCGGGCAACGATGATGCCGATAGGGATAAAGCCGATAACTGAGTTAACGATAATGCCAGTCGTTCCGAGAATGGAAAAGAGTGCGGCGACAATACATATGAAAAGTAATTGCTGATTACGAAATTTGTTAATAACATGATAGATTAAACCGTCAAGGGCACCTGTCTTTTCAAGAATTGCAATGGCTCCACCTGTAAATAAAATTAGAAAGATAATAGGAGCAGCAAGTGTCATTCCTTTTTCAATAGCGGTAAAAAAAGAAACAAATCCTACAGGTGATTGTGGAACAGAATGGTAGCTTCCCGGTATTGTCGTTGTAACGGTTCCATTTGTAACCCTTTTAAATTCTCCAGCGGGAACGAAATACGTAGCAATGGCGCAAAGTAAGGCAATAAAAAATAGTAGTACGTACGCATCAGGCATTTTAAACTTTTGTTTACTAGGTTGTTTTTTTGCCTCAGTTTGTATTTGCATAAAATCCCTCCTTCTTCACTAGGTTAATTTTTAATATTCTGAATTTAATCTGTGAAATAGATTATAATAAAGGTAGCTTCTTAAGGCAATAGTTTTTGTATCCTTTTCCCGCACATACAAATTATTGCAATATTAGACAGGGAAACGATAATAAGCCAAGAATATGTTATGTAGAAAGAAAAAGGAAAAGAGGGAACAAGATGTGGAAAACTACTGATCTATGTGATGAATTTGAAAAGGAATTACAAATATGTCGCCAGTCTTTTCGGTCTTTTGGGAAGAAAGAACAATTCTACGGAAAAATTGCAACTGTAAAAGTGAAAGATGATAATGTACTAGTGAAGGAAGGATTGCAAACATTACCAGAAGGAACAGTATTAGTTGTTGATGGCGGAGCGTCTACTAATTGTGCGTTACTCGGTGATAATTTGGCAGCTATTGCAGAAGAAAGAAAGCTAGCAGGAATTATTGTGAATGGATATGTTCGTGATTCTAGTGAACTAAAGAATATTAATATTGGTATTTTAGCGTTAGGAACGATGCCAAATAGAAGTGTGAAAGAAGGAAAAGGAGAACGAAATATTTCATTGCACTTTGGAAAAGTGGATTGGAATCCAAATGAATATGTCTATGCGGATGAAGATGGCGTCATTATTAGTGAAAAGAGTTTACATTGTTAAAGGTTAGTAAGTTACTATTCTTAGAAAATAAATCCGATAAAGCATGGACAAAATTCTTTGTCAATAGTAAAATAATACAGAAATTTATAATTTACAGAATGTATAGGTTTATCGTTTTACGATAACTTAAATGGAATTAAGTTGTGCCAAGAAAAGTGAATGTTATCACAATGATACGTTCATAAACAAAATTATTTTTCCTATACAAATATAGCCGCGAATAATGCGGGTAGGAGGTGTTGTACATTTTTGTTCGACACTTACAAAAAGAGAGTGTCAATCGCACGCCCTTGAAGGGCCTTTTTTTGTGTAAATGGTAGTAAGGGAGGAAATTTTGGGATGGCAATGTTGAAAAAATGGCTGCTTACGTCTTTAATGGCAGTGACACTTGTATTTGTTTCTTTTGCGAATACAGTACATATTACGTTTGCTGAAGGAAATACAGCAAAACTTGCAATTATTGGGGAATCACAAAAAGGCATTATGTTATGTCCGAAAGAAGAGCAAATTAAAGATGGGGAAACAGCTTTAAGTTTGCTGCAAAAGGTCATGGGGGACAAGGTAGAATCTGAAACGATGTCGTTTGGAACATATGTAAAAGGCATCGATGGTTTAATGGCCGGGGCTACAAGTGCTTGGCTGTATGATGTAAATGATAAGTCTGCAGAAGTCGGAGCAGATAGTTATAAATTAAAATCTGGAGACGTTGTTGTCTTTCGTTTTGTTTCAGACTGGAGCAATATAAGCCAGGAAACATTGAAAGAAACGCTAGATAAGTTCGGAACGTGTAAAACAGAAGAACCTAACGGTGGCAAAACAGAAGAACCAAAACCAGAAGGTCAAGACGGTAAAACACCAGATGGGAAAAATCAAGGTGACCAAGACGGTAAAACGCCAGATGGGAAAAACCAAGGTGATCAAGACGGTGAAAAACCAGATGGGAAAAACCAAGGTGATCAAGACGGTGAAAAACCAGATGGGAAAAACCAAGGTGACCAAGACAGTAAAACGCCAGATGAGAAAAACCAAGGTGATCAAGACGGTAAAACGCCAGATGGGAAAAAACCAGAACAACCACAGCAAGAGAACATTCAAGTTTCAAGTGCACAATTAAATGAAGCCATTTCTAAAACATCAGACAAGATGTTACAAGATGGAATTGAAAGTGATTGGGTAGCTGTAGCGCTTTCTCGTTCTGGAAAGAATGTGCCAATTGAGGCAAAATTAAATTATGTTAAGTCAGTAACTGAAAAAGTAGAAAAGCGCATTAATCGTTTTTCAGCGACAGATTTAGCTAGAACAATTATTATGATGAATGCAATGAGTGCAGACCCTAAAAATGTAGGTGGACATAATTTAGTTCAAAAATTGTATGAGTCAGATAAAGTGAATTCTGTTACAGGTTATGCATTTGCTTTACTTGCATTTGATACGAAGAAGTATGAGATTCCAGTTGAATCAAAATGGAACAGAGTTGCTCTAGTGGAAGCACTGTTAAATAATCAGCATACAGACGGTGGATGGACTTATAATAGTTCAGGTAGTAAAGATAATGCTAGTAGCGTTGATGTAACAGGTATGGTTTTATCAGCATTAGCTCCTTATCAAGAGCGATCAGATGTGAAACCAGCTATACAAAAAGCTGTTGCGTATTTATATAACGAACAGCTGCAAAATGGCGGTTTTTCAGCTGATGGACAAGAAAATTCAAATAGTACTGCGCAAGCAATTATTGGATTATCGCTTGTTAAAGATGTAGATCAAAATCGTCTTCATAAGGCAATGCAAAACCTATTATCATATCAACTTTCAAATGGTGAATTTAAATGGTTACCAAGTGATCAAAATGGTAACGGAATGGCTACAGAACAGGCTCTTTTAGCATTACTTCAATTTAAGGAAATGGGAAAATCTATTTATGATTGGTCTAATGTAGACGCTGGTGATGTAATTAAGCCAAAACCGATTGAAGAGCCAGAAAAGGTCGTTGAACCAGAAAATAATGTAGTAGAAAAAGAAGTTACTGAAGAACCGAAAGAACAAAACCAAGTACAACAAGAAACAAAAGATGAAAATCTAAAAGTAGTTGCAGATAACGAACCGGTTAAGAATAAAAAAATCGGAAACGGTAACAGTCTACCAAAAACAGGAGCATCTTCTCATAGTGCAGCAACAGAAGTAGGTATGGGTGTATTATGTATTGCTTCTGCATATGTATTATGGAGACGTAAAGCAGCTTAACAAAAAATTAGGAGCAATTATTTGCTCCTAATTTTCGTATGAAAGGTGAGAGATAGGATGAGTAAGGTGAAATGGTTCATTTCTTTACTGCTTTCGCTTGGGCTACTTGCCGGATGTGAAGAGGCAGCTGTAAAGCCTGAGAAGAAGGTAGAACCGAAGCAAGAAGAGGTAGCGAAACAAGAAGAACAAAAAGATGAAGCGAAGCCGGAAGAAAAAACAGAAGAAAAGCAAGCTGAATCAGAGCAAAAGCAGCAAGAAGAGCAGAAAGAGAAACAAGAACAAAAAGTAGAAGAGAAGCCGAAAGAGGAAAAGCCGCAGGCACAACCAGAGGTAAAGAAAGAAGAGAAACAACAGGAACAACCGAAAGAACAGCCGGCTGTAAATAAGCAACCAGAGCAGCAACAAGCACAAGAAGAGAAACAACAACCGAAAGCACCAGAAGTAAAAGAAGAAGCAAAGGTTGTGAATCAGCCGAAAGAAACACCGAAGCAGGAGCAAAAGACAAAGTCAGAAGAGAACAATAGTGTACCAGCTCCACCAACACCGGTACCACCACCAAACCCAGTGCCACCACCAGTACCACCAGTACCACCAGTACCTAAAGCAAAACAAGTAACAATCTCGGTAAAAGGAAATAACGGATATATAATGGGTGCGAAAAAGATGGATGTACAAGATGGCGATACTGTGTATAAAGTATTACAACGTACAGGATTAGATGTTGATGCAAGCGGATCTAGAGATAGTATTTATGTAAAAGGTATTAATGATTTATATGAAAAAGATATTTCGGATACTAGTGGATGGAAATATCGTGTGAACGGTGCTTTTCCAAACCATAGTGCTGGTGTAGCTACGGTAAAACCAGGAGATACAATTGAGTGGGTATACGTATTACAATAAGAAAGGCATTCGGTAAAGGGCTATGAAAATAAGTTTTTCTTCTTTACATCCTTTTGTGAATTTTTTCTATTATATCGGGGTGATGATACTATGTATGATGTGTCTTCATCCTCTTTTTTTAATTGGAGCAATAGTATTAATTATTATGTTAAATGTGATGCAAGGAAATAGCGAAAAGATAAGAAAGATGCTACCGAGCACAATTGTTTTCTTCTTTATGGTAATTTTATTTAATTCGTTATTAACGCATAGAGGTCGAACTACGTTATTTTGGTTAGGTGATAGCCGTATTAAGCTTGAGGCGATTATGTTTGGAATAGTAATGGGGTTATTACTAGTTGCAGTTATGTTTACGTTTGCGTCATACAATGATATTATTTCCAGTCATAAATTTTTATATTTATTTTCAAGAATTTCACCGAAAGTTGCATTGTTAACGATGATTACAGTGAGATTTGTTCCTTTGTTTATAAGGCGATTAAAGAAAATCACACTCGTTCAAAAGACGAAAGGTGTGCAGGTAGATTCAGGTTCGATAATTGAACGCGTCAAAAATGGTATGCAATTGCTGCAAGTATTATTAATTTGTTCATTGGAAGATGCACTGCAAACGGCAGATTCTATGCAAGCTCGTGGATTTGGTGTAACGAAACGTACGACATATATTCGCTATAGAATGGAAAAACGAGATTGGTATACGCTCAGTTATTTAAGTATTCTATTTATAATTGCTATCATATGTAGTACGTATGGCGGAGGAAAGTTAATCATTTATCCGAAAGTCGAATCTATTTTATTTCAGCAATACGATGGGATGATGTTTATCGTATTTACGATGTTTATTAGTTTACCAATTATAATGGAAGGAAGGGAATGGTTATGGTGGCGCATGCAGAAATAAACAATTTATCATTTGTATATGCTGATGAAAACGAAAAAGCGTTACAGCATATTTCTCTTTCTGTTCAAAAAGGAGAGTTTATTGCACTTGCCGGCGGATCAGGATCCGGGAAGACGACTTTATTAAAACATTTTAAAAAAGAATTACTTCCAATTGGTAAGCGTACTGGGGATACATATTATGATGGTACTTTATTAGAAAATGTACCTGATTTGTTATCTGCTCAAGAAATTGGTATGGTATTTCAAAATCCAGAAAATCAACTCGTAATGGATACAGTTATTCAAGAATTAGCATTTTCTTTAGAAAATATTGGGTTACCATCACATATTATTCAAAAACGAATAGCAGAGCTTATTAGCTTTTTAGGATTTCAAGATTTATTGCATCAATCTGTTCACACGTTATCTGGTGGGCAAAAGCAACTTGTTAATTTAGCTGCGGTATTAGTTATGCAGCCGAAGTTATTATTATTAGATGAACCGACAGCACAATTAGATCCAATTGCTGCGAAAGAGTTTTTAGGATTGTTAAAGCGTATTAATGAAGAACTTGGAATTACGATTGTTTTAAGTGAACATCGTTTAGATGAAGTGATACCACTTGCAACGCGCGTGATTTGTATGAATAACGGCCGAATCGTGTATGACGGTAGTCCGAAAGCGGTTGTAGCGAACATGTGGGAAGTAGAAAAGTTCCGTCCATTTATTCCGCAAATTCCAAGGCTATTTTTAGAGTGGAATGTGAGAGATATTCCGTTTACGGTGCGAGAGGCGCAAATGAAAATGAATAATTTTTCAGCGATATCATATGTAAATGAGCCAATAGCACAAAGTGAAAAGCAAGAGGTAATTTTAAGCGCAGAGCATATTTCGTTCCAGTACGAAAAAAATAGTCCGCTTATTTTACGTGATTTATCAGTTTCGATTGAAAAAGGAAAATGGGTAGCGCTCGTTGGGAAGAACGGTACAGGTAAGTCTACACTGTTAACGATTTTAGCAGGATTACAAAAAGCGAGAAGAGGGAAAGTAAAGTGGAACGGGAAAGTGATACATAAAATCGATTCGAAAGAACGGTTTAAAAGTATTGGGTATGTATCGCAGCATCCATATTATCATTTTACATTTGATACAGTGTGGGATGAGGTGTATGAACGTGCACGTGAATTATATGGAGAACAAGGAAAAGAAATAGCAGAAGATACGCTAAAACAGTTTTGGTTGTATTCGCTTAAAGAACGCCATCCGCATGATTGTAGCGGAGGAGAGCAACAACTTCTTGCATTATGTACAACGTTATTATCAAAGCCAACGCTATTATTACTTGATGAACCGACAAAGGGGTTAGATCCATGGAAGAAAGAAAGAGTAGGAGAACTATTTAGGGAGCTGCAAAAAGAAGGTACAACAATTGTAATGGCAACGCATGACATTGAGTTTGCAGCGAAATACGTGGATCGATGTATGATGTTATTTGATGGAGCAGTCATTATGAATGATGCACCGAAAGAATTTTTTAGTGGTAACTTCTTTTATACAACATCTATTAACCGATTCATTCGAAAAGAATTGCCATATGCATTAACGTGGGAGGATGTGTACGAAGCGTGTCCAAACGATATGTTGCATTCATAATATGTATTTTTGCAGTAATAATAGGCACATTACTCTTTACTACACTTATTATGGACGGTTATTACATGTTAAGTAGTTTGTTTTTATTAGTTGTTATTATGTTACCTTTCTATATCCGTTTTGAAAGGAAGGCGTTTGTTTCACGTGAAATTGTTCTCGTTGCTGTATTAGCGGCAATTGCAGCAGTTAGCCGCGTACCATTTTCTATTTTACCGAGTGTACAACCAACTTCTTTTGTTATTATCGTTTCTGCAATTGTGTTTGGAAGTGAAGCGGGTTTTATGATCGGTGCAACAGCAGCGATTGTGTCTAACATCTTTTTAGGGCAAGGTCCGTGGACGCCGTGGCAAATGTTTTCATGGGGTATGATTGGTTTTATAGCTGGATTATTGCGTAATACATTTTTAATGAAAAAGCTATGGGGAAGACTCCTGTACGGATTGTTTGTTGGATTTTTATTTGGCTGGATTATGAATTTCTGGGGACTTCTCGGTTTTATAAGAGAGGCAACGTGGGAAACAGTCATTTCGTATTACATCGCAAGTTTTTATTTCGATTTGAGCCATGCAATTTCGAATGTTGTCTTCTTACTATTATTTAGTACTTCTTGGATTACGATTCTCACAAGATTTAAAAAGAAATACGGTATATTAGATAAGCATAACATAGCATAGAAAAGCATACTCATATAAGGTAGGGTCGCGACTTACATATTCGTTTGCCTCTTTCATGCTTCTTACATATTGTAAGGAGCATTTTTTATTGTCAAAAAATAGTCCAATATATATCCGTTACTATATAAAATTATTTGTATAATAATAGGTGAGAACTATTTTCAAAAGGGAGGTGTATAGTTAATGAAGTTAGTTATTCCGAAGCAACATGGTGCATGGGCGATGCTTGCTATACCATTTCTATTAAGTGTCATACTTGGAAAACCTACTATATATCACATTCCATTGTTTATAGCTTGGTTCTTTATCTATTTAGCTACGTATCCATTCCTTATGTACATAAAACAAAAACGAAAAAAAGAGTATTTACATGCTTCAATTGTATATTTTATTATTGCGTTCGTATTTGGGATGATTTCTCTATTATATGAATGGCGCATTCTTTTATTCGTAATAGTCATGATTCCACTATTTATAGTAAATATGCATTATGCTCGTCAAAAAAATGAAAGGGCACTATTAAATGATATTTGTGCGATCATTGTGTTTTGTGTTGGTGGGTTAATTAGTTATTATTTTTCAATGAAACAAATCGATCATACAGCATTATTCATTGCACTTATTTCATTCTTATACTTTTTAGGTAGTACGTTTTATGTGAAAACGATGATACGTGAGAAAAATAATCCGAAGTATCGTTTTATATCTTGGGGTTATCATATTCTATTAACAATCATTGTATTTGCAATTAATCCGTGGTGCTCCCTTATTTTTATACCAAGTGTCATTCGAGCCATTATATTGTATGGCAAAAAAATTTCTATTATAAAAGTAGGGGTTTTAGAAATTGTGAATTCTGTATATTTTTTAATCATAACGGCAATAATTATGAAGTATGCCATTTGAAAAAACTTCCCACCTTATGATGGGAAGTTTTTTCAATCTTGTTCTAAAATGTGAACGGTGTAATCGCAGCGTTGAATAGCTTGTTCGATCGCATAAAGGGATTGCTCAATACGAGCGCGATTAAAATCTTTTTCAACAGTCTGTAGTGCTTCTTCTAAACAATGTTTTGCTTCTTGTAATGATTGAAAAGAATCTTGTACATATCCGCGAGCATTTTGATGCATTTCATAATCCTCCTTGCATATTCATATATGTATAGTATGAACAGTAAAGAAGAAAATATTATTTGTTATATTTGTTTGACAATTAAAATGAAATTACGTATAGTAAGAATTAAGTGAATATTTTCTTATCCAGAGAGGTGGAGGGACTGGCCCGATGAAACCCAGCAACCGCGATGCAGGTGCTAATTCCAGCAGAACATATTTGTTCTGGGAGATAAGACGAAGATATATACGTAACTTCTTCTTATCGGAGAGGTTTTTTTGTTGCAAAAAAACCGATTACGAAAATTTATCTTAAGAAGAAAGGGGTTGCGCATTGCTGTGACACTCGAAAAATACGTAAAACTGCGTAGTACAGTTTATGAATATATGATAGAGCAAGATAAGCCAATATCATTGTTAGATATTCAAGAACATATCGTTTCGCATCATGAAGGAAAATTCACGAAAAAGATGTTACATCAATTTTATTTATCAAGACTATTAGATGAACTGAAACTGGATGGGAAAATTACATTAGCTGATGAATATCTCTATACTGAAAAAGGGGTATTTTATAAGGCGAGAAAAGGGAGCTAAGCTCTCTTTTTTTTAAAATAACGGAGTATGTAGAGTAAAAGACTGCTTAAGCAGCCTGATACAGGGAATGGTGTTGAGTGTGTAGTGTCAAAAATTGAATGTGCCTGAAAGAGGCAATTCGTATCGGCTGCAAATGAAAAGAGACACCTTCGCCGAATAGGTGTCAGTCGTTTTGCAAAATAGACTTGCTATTTAACAGTTCTTAGAATAACATGCAGGGTTTTGGAAGTCAAAAGGGAATTAAAGGAAGGGGTACAATTATGTACGCTTACTTATTAAAAGATATAACGAAATGGATCCCAAAGTACGTTGTAGATAAGGGAAATGAATATTATGAAGATGGACATGTAGAAGATGTTGAAATACAAGATAACAAAGTGTTTGCTTTCGTTACTGGAAATGCAGGGAATTATGAAGTAGTTATCGATCTCGAAGATTTTTCAAAAAGTAGTTGCGAATGTCCGTATGAAAATTATTGTAAACATATGGCGGCAGTTGTTTATGATATTCAAGGTGCTGGTGAGAGTGCAGTTAAAGAGAAACTGAAAGATTTAGAAAAAGAAGAGTTACTTACTGTATTAAATCGACTGTTGCAAAGTTCGAAAAACGTACAAATTGTAGAGAAGTTATTAAAGAAGGGGTAACTTTAACGATAGAGGGAGTTGTTTTGTAGTGAACGTACTGATTATATACGCTCATCCTAATCCTTCAAGTTTTAACGGGGCAATTTTAGAGCATGTGCAAAAAGGGCTACAGGAAACAAATCATTCGGTTACGTTGCTTGATTTATACAAGGAACAATTTGATCCGGTACTTGTATTCAATGAAGAGAAGAAAAGACGTGATTTAATAAATGAAGAAGAGACAGCGCGGTATAGAAAATTAGTGGAAGAAGCAGATACACTTCTCTTTATATATCCGATATGGTGGTGGGGGATGCCAGCTATTTTAAAAGGTTTTATTGACCGTATTTTCGTAGCTGGATTTGCTTATAAATATGAAGGGGCTCTGCCGAAAGGATTATTGCAAGGGAAAAAAGCGTGGGTTATTAATACGTTAGACTCGCCTCTATGGTACGTCGCATTGTTATATCGATCAGCAGATTGGATTATGATGAAGAGAGGTGTTTTACGTTTTTGTGGCATTCGTGATATAAAACGGTCAGTGTTTCAATCTGTGAAAAGGAGTAAAGTATCAAAGCGCGAAAAATGGTTATTACAAATAGAAGAAAAGGCTCGTACATTATGAATGAAGTCGATCGTATTATAAACTGTTGTCAGTATGATAACGAACTTTTTCGAAAGTATATTACGTGTTTACTTCAATTGAAAAAATGCAGCGATACATTTCAACAAATTCAAATAGAGTTAAGAAATGATTATTTAATAAGAGGAATTTGTGAAAGAGAAGTAGATGAGGTAGTAAGGGGAAGTAAAGAATATGAAACATATTTTCTTCCTAAAGCGTTACAGTGGAATTTTTTGAGGGAACATCCACACTTGATCGGAAAAATTTGCGAAGATTTTTTTGCATTTGAGTCATTACACCTTACGGACATAGAGTGGAAGACAGTTATAAATTGCATGGGAAATAAATGATTTATTATGTAAAAAAGCTAGTATAAAACTAGCTTTTCGTTTAAATGAATAAGAAGCATAGACTAATGATAAAACCCGCATATAGTAAGTTCACAACACAAAATCCCATAATGTCACGAGCACCTAAACCAGCTATCGCTAATGCTGGTAATGCCCAGAAAGGTTGAATTAAATTCGTCCAAGCATCGCCCCACGCAATGGCCATTGCAGTTTTTGCAGCAGGTACACCAAGTTCAGCGCCAGCTGGAATCATAATTGGTGCTTGCACGGCCCATTGACCGCCACCAGATGGAACGAAAATATTAACGATGCCAGCACTTAAAAAAGTAAAGAGCGGGAAAGTTGATTCGTTTGAAATGCTAATAAAGAAATTAGAAATAGCTCCTCCAAGTGAAAGTCCTTCACTATTCGCTCCAATCATCATGCCCATAATTCCTGCGTAAAACGGAAATTGAAGTAAAATGCCAGAGGCACTTTTCGTAGAGTCTGAAAAAGCGCGAATATACTGAATCGGAGTGCGGTGGAAAATAAGTCCAGCAATTAATAACATAAAAATCACGATATCGAGAGTAAGATTAAATCCTTTCGTATAAAAGTAATTGAAAATATAAATGAGACCTAACAATCCAACGCAAAGTGTAATAATGATGCTATTTTCCATTTTTTCAGCGAATGTATTTTTTTCTACTTCTTGAGCAGCAGCTTCTTCATGGAACACGCTAGGATCTACAGTTATCGTATGTTTTTCATCTGGATGCATCGCTTTATTAATGAGAGGCATCGTAACGAGAAAAATAATAACTGGAACGAGAGCGTATGGTGAGAATAACGTTTCTGTTATCGGAATCGCCTCTTTAATACTTCCAGCAGTCGTTTTAATTAACGTTTCGCCGCCTGTTGCTAACGTAAGGGGGATAGAGGCAGAAAGACCGGCATGCCAAATGAGGAATCCAGAGTAAGAAGAGGCAATTGCTAGTCTATAATCTAATCCGTCCAGTTGCCTTGCCACTTCTTTTGCGTATAAAACAGATACAACAATTCCAAAGCCCCAGTTTATGTATGCACCAAGTAAACTTACAATTGAAATGGCAATAATGCCTTGGCCATTCGTTTTTGGTAGTCTGGCAGCTTTCGTTAATCCTTTTTTAATAAGAGGAGCATTTGCTAAAGCAGATCCAGTCACGAGTACAAGTGCCATTTGCATAGAAAAGGCAAGGAGTCCCCAAATTCCATTACCCCAGTGATTAATCATTTCTACAGGTGTTTGGTGAGTCGCGAACATACCAAAGAAGATAACGAAAACAGTTAGTAAACATGATAAAATAAACGGTTCTGGCAAGAAGCGCTGCACTAAGGCGACGCAACCATTTGTAAAGGAACGAAACAAAATAGATCAACCTCCTTATGTATATGTATTACAATTATTCGAGGTGTTTCGTTCATAACCTTTTAAAATCTGAAAATTTTGATATTTTAAAAGAGATTGAAATATTTTCAATAAGAGTAGTACCATCATAACCCTGACAAAAAATGATGGTAGCGGCATATAAGCAAATATTGTATACCGTAAGTGCTGAGCTACCTAACAATCCATCCAATCTGTTTGATAATAGTGTTTACTTTTGATGAGTTAACTCGTAAAGGAGTAAGTCATTCAGCTCCACCTGTTGTGGTTTCAAATGTAGCTTATGGTAGAACGATTTATGTAAAATTAGAAACAACATCTAAGAGCAAAGATGTACAAGCTGCTTTTAAAGCCTTACTTAAGAATAACAGCGTTGAAACAAGTGGACAGTATAAAGATATTTTTGAAGAAAGTACCTTTACTGCTGTAGTATTCATATTTCTTATGGCTGTATCAATGTTTTTAATGATTGCATTTCCCATTATTAAATCCCCATAAATATAGCCTATCTTAGGTTGATAGTGATGCATGGTGCCTCCATGTATGTAAATGCATCTTGTCGAAATTATTAAAAAGGGGAATCTTTCTATTTGAAGAACTAATAATTGATTGTCAATATGTATTAGAAATCTCAATCTAAACTAAAGGAGAACAAAATGGGACAAAACAATAAGGGCTTTTCTGAAACAGGATTGCGCAAAATGCGCAATATATTGGCGCGGCATGTCGATTCTGGAAAGATTCCTGGGCTCGTCGCCTTAGTCAGCCGAAACGGCGAGACGCACGTCGAAGCACTTGGAACAATGAGGCATGATGGTGGTGCACCAATGCGTCGGGACACGATTTTTCGATTGGCGTCCACTAGCAAGCCAATCGCAGTTTCACCAGTAATGGTTTTGCTCGATGAGTGCAAACTGCATTTAGACGACCCAGTAGACAAATGGCTACCGGAACTCGCCGACCGGCAAGTGTTGAAACGACCCGATGGCCCGCTAGAAGAGACCGTCCCAGCACGGCGTCCTATCACTGTACGAGACTTGTTGACCTCCACATTCGGGCTCGGAGTGGATCTCACGTTGATGGATTCTCCAATCATGAACTCGTTCTTCGAGAGTGGGATATTCGACACGCCAGGGCAGGATATGCCCGATCCAGATGAGTTTATGCGTCGCCTAGGTGCACTTCCGCTAAGCTATCAGCCCGGAGAGCGGTGGCAGTATCATATCAGTATAGAAGTAATCGGCGTTCTTGTTGCCAGGGTCACAGGTCAGACGTTCGAGTCGTTCTTGCACGAACGCATATTCGATCCGCTAGGAATGAAGGACACTGGATTCTACGTACCTCAGCTCAAGATTGATCGGCTTCCACCAGCCTTCACCCCCAATCCGGAGACAGGTGAATTCATCGTGTGGGATGAGGGGGCGGGTGGACGTTACAGCAAACCTCCAGCATTCCAAGCAGGCGGTGGTGGACTGCTTGGAACCGTCGACGATTATCACGCGTATTTGCAGATGCTTTTGAATAAAGGGATGCACGGCACTAAACGGATCCTGTCTAGGCCCGCAGTACAGCTGATGACCACCAACCGTCTTACTCCGGAACAACAAGTATACCGAGACGATTTGGCCAAAAATAACGTCCATTTGTCGTTCGGACAAGGGATCCAAGGTGGCTGGGGCTTTGGGATGGCGGTGCGTACCTATCTTGGAGACTACGCGTCTATCGGTCAATTCGGCTGGGATGGTGGAACCGGTACTTCAGCTTACGCTGATCCAGATAAACAGTTTATTGGAATTCTGTTCACCCAGGTTGGGATGTCGACTCCGGCCCCATCGCATCTTATCCAAGACTTCTGGACCACGGCCTACCAAGCGATCGAAGACTAGGGTATCGTTTAAAGGAAAACGCCAAGACGGATAGATAATCATAGGCTTGATGGCCATGATCACCACCATGGTTAAAAGTTAGGATAGGACCGTGTTGGAAGTACTGCGGTAACAGTTAGGCATTATTAATAATAGCACAACAAAAACTCCTCTTGGATGCAAGAGGAGTTTTTTATTGGGAATAGTAAGGAGGAGGGAGGTGCATTACATATGGGAAAAGGTAGAAGTAATAATGCTGGTAAAAAGCAACCGAATTTCGATGATTCATCTAATTTCGCTAAACAAAGCCAACCGACAGAAAAGAAGAAGTAAAAAAAGGATCTCTCTTTATCAAGAGAGATCCTTTTTTAATATATTGACGTTTCGGCAAAACATATCGATTGCTCAACCAAATAGACATTATAGTCATTCATGCAAGGCTTAAACTCCTTCGAATGGAAGTTAATTTAATATTATTGTCCTGCTTTTCATAATGCTTCTTCACGTTTACCTTATTTAAAAAGCCAATAAAAAAAGACACGTTTCCTAAATAAACGAGCTCTTAATGGAGTATTATCTTTATTTTGAGCATTTAATAAAATTCTCCAATTTATATTTTACTCTAATAGTCTATGAAATTTAATTAAATGTAAAATCTATATAGTAAGTTATAGATATTTATGAAGAACTTTAAATATATTATTCTACAATTAGGCCAAATTGTAGAGTGCAAGTTCTACTAGGTGTAAAACTATTGAGAAACATGAGGAGAGGGTTATATTGACTATTTATGAGCAATTTATAGAGGCACTTAAAGAAAAAATAGGCGATATTTTAACATCTGCAGAGGTAAAGGACAGATTAATAACAAAATTTCATACGAAACCGGGGAGTATGAATCCTGCTGATTATTGTTATAACCGCTATAACAAAGGAAGAGCTGTTAATAAAAATCTGTTTATATATAAATAAAAAAACTTATAGATATGTAGGTGAAAATTATCCTTATACTGGATTAGTTTTTCATAAAACTAAAGGGGCAGAGTGTGAATCTGTTGTAGGTGAGTGGGATAATGGGAAACTTCTTGTCAATGAGGATAAGGACAAAATAGGAATCTCACAAATTAAAAAGTTATATGAGGCATACTTTGAAATGTTACGATTTAAAATGAATGTTCTTGGTTGTAAGGCGACTGAATTAAGGCATCTTATAGGTCGTCTAGGTGAGTTTTTTTGTGTCCTTTACAACGAATGGTGAGCTATCCAAAGTGACGAATCAGCATGGATATGATGTCATTAAAGATGGACGAAGAATAAGTGTTAAAAAAACTGCTCAAGAAAAAGGGTTTATCACGATTAATCAAAACACATTTGACCAATTCGATGACTTCTTCGTAGTTCAGTATAAAGATGATGATTTGAAACTATTATTTTATGGGGCAAAGGAAGAGATTCCATCACTTAGACCATATGGGAATACTTATGAGGTTGATATAAATTCTTTAAAGAGAGTAGAAAAGACACTCCTATAAGGGTGTCTTTTTAGCAGAAGTAAGCAGCCCCAACAATGATGATTCAGCTTTGTAATTGTTATAGGAATCATATGAAACAAAAAATATTAGTGCTCAGTGACTAATATTTTCTATCCGGCCTCACCAAACTAAAAAAGAACATATACAAACATAGCCTTATAGAATTGTATTTAACTTTATTTAAATCTTTATGTATGAGTGTTATTTTATACATTCACTTAATTGTTGAATATGCAGGTATGATTCTCAACGCTCTTATGTTTACCTGTTTTGAGTTAAAAATAAGAAAATTTGAAATGTTAGTTGTATATATCGTGTTAAATATTGTAAAATGAAATGGTACCAAAAAAACTAAAGTGGTACCAAAGGTTTAGGGGGCGGATTATGAAACAAAGAATAGTAACAGAAACAATTCATCAAATTCAAACGAAGGGGTTTACATTTACAATTAGTGATTTAGCAAAACAATTAGCTGTCAGTAAGAGGACAATCTATGAGCACTTCTCTTCAAAAGATGGAATAGTAGATGAAGTTATTCGTAATGTAATAGAAAGTATTCAAGAAAAGGAAAAAAATATCGCTAAAGATGATACGTTACAAACAGTTGAAAAAATAAGGCTCATTTTAATTTGCATTCCACAACAATTTACATTTATGGATGCACGATTATTAGTAGAACTAAAAAAACATCATTATTACCAATGGTTAAAATTAGATCAGTTTTTACGTGAAGGCTGGTCTACTGTAATCGGTTTAATAGAAGAGGGAATAAGAGAAGGAAGCATAAGAAAAATTCAAATTCCATTTTTTATTGAAGTGTATTTAGGGGCACTGAATCGCATATATGATCCTATGTTTATTGAAAAGAGTGATTATACATTGGGAAGTATGCTTGAATCAATTATGGATATGTTACTGTACGGAATTTCTAATTCGAAATAGAAGGTGGGAGAATAGTGCAGTGGATTTATTTAAGTTTAGCAATTTTATTTGAAGTAGCGGGTACAGCTGCGATGAAACTATCTGATGGATTAACGAAACTTGTACCAAGCATTCTTATTTTTGTATTTTATGTAGTAAGTTTTGCATTTCTTTCATTTGCATTAAAGGGGATGGAAATGTCCGTAGCGTATGCGGTATGGTCAGGTATGGGAATTGTAACGATTACAACAATTGGTTTTATTTATTTTGGAGAAAGTATCAATATAATTAAGATACTAGCAATTCTTTTTATTTTAGTTGGAGTCGTAATATTAAATTTTAATAGTGCGGCACATGAAGCGAAGAAAAAAGAAATGGTGGAGGAACGTATACATTGAATCAATTAAAGTATTTTTTCCTTATTACTGATCTTGGATTTGTTGTATATTGGTTTATAACAATTTTCCATATGATTCCGCAAGAATATTTATTTAAAGATTATGAAGACCCAATTTTAGTAGCATGGAACTGGTCTTTTTTACCCTTGGATTTGCTAATCTCTTTAACGGGACTTTTAAGTTTGTATTTGTATTCTAAACAAAAACATATTTGGAGCCACTTTGCGTTTTTATCATTAATTTTAACTTTTTGCTCAGGGTTACAAGCTCTAGCATTTTGGACAATCCGTTTAGATTTTGATATGTCTTGGTGGATCCCTAATTTATATTTATTAGTCTATCCATGCTTCTTTTTAAAAAGCGTTTGGAGAGAGTGTGGATCGTATGAGACTAGCATGAGAAAAGAAAGAATAGAATTCATGTAATATAGGAAAGATAGGACCTTTAAGCACATTCTAATTCTAGATGCTACAACATTGCAGCTTCTAGATAAGTTTTTTCGCTAGCCGTACAGTAGTAGTCAAAACAATTTTCGAAATGAAGGTAGCCGATGATTCCTATGGTAAGGAAGCATCGGCTTGTATTATGTATATTGAGTGAGTTCACGTTTCTGGAATAATTGTAATAGCGACAGTCCGAACCGGAGTCTCTATTTCGTCATCTTTACTTTGGCTATTGTAGTATTTAATCATTAATTCGTTAAGTTCGTTTTGAAATTTTCCAAAGTGTTCTTCATCTAGCTTTAATTCTACTACAGAAAAAGTAGCCTTATCTTCTTGACTGTTTTGTTCCTCTAATTTCTTAAGGTAACTTTGATATTGTGTCATAAGTGATAACTGATAATAGGAAATGTAGTTTAACTTTTCATCATCAGATAATCCTTTCCATTCACTTCCTTCAATTTTTGCATCTTCTTCATTGATTGCGTAATATTTTTCAGAAACAGATTTCACCTTTTTTTCTTTAATTACATGGACGATACCAGAATCAACCATAGTTTGTAGCTGTCTATATAGTGTGGCTTGTGGTACATTTTTAATGATTTTTACCATTTCTAATGGTGTTAGCCCATCTTCCTTATTTCTCATTAACACTTGGCAAATTTTCATTCTTACCGGATGCATTAAAATTTCAACTTTATTACTCATTATATCACCTTATGTATTGTTTTTTTATTCTCATTATAAATAATGAGAATAATGATTGCAATCCATCCGTTTTTATTTTATCATTATCAATAATGATAATGAGATTTAAAAGGAGTGATGACAATGAAAATACATTATGGATTGAATGATCTTAAAGACATTGATATTATGGCTTTTCTACCCATTATATTACCAGTTATTGCAGTGGGAGCACTTTTAGTTTTAATTGCATTCATTGATTTATATCGACATAGGAAAACAAGAAAAAATGTACTTGTATGGACGTTAATTATTCTTTTCGTTAATATATTGGGACCTATCTTGTACTTTGTTATAGGGAGAAAGGACAGTGAGAAATTATGAAATTAGAGATTAAAAATGTAACAAAATCATTTAAAGGAAAAATTGCTGTGAATAATTTCTCGATGGAACTGCAAGCAGGGGAATGCGTCGGATTAATTGGACCAAACGGAGCAGGGAAATCCACATTAATAAAAGTAATTTCGGATATTACTAATCCAACTGCTGGTGAAGTTTTATTGAATGGGATAAAAATATCAAAAATGAAAAGTGAAATTGGTTATTTACCTCAATATCCTAATTTTTTTCATTGGATGACAGCGAGAGAAACGCTTACGTTTATGGGCCAACTTTCGGGGTTGAAAAAAGAAGAATTGTCAAAGTCGATTCCAAAAATGTTGGAGAAAGTTGGACTAAAGGAAGAAGAAAATGCAAAGGTTAGTACATTTTCTGGTGGAATGAAACAACGACTTGGTATTGCACAAGCATTATTGCATAAACCTTCGCTTATTGTCATGGATGAACCAGTATCCGCATTAGATCCGATCGGCCGGCGGGAAGTATTGAATCTGATTAAAGAAATAAAAAAAGATACAACCATTTTATTATCAACCCACATCTTAAGCGATGCAGAAGAAATCTGTGAACGATTTGTCATTATAAAAGATGGAACAAAAATAGAAGACACAACGATTACGGAGCTTTTACAACGTAATCGTGAAAATAAATTAATTATTGAAATAACAACTAAAGATCAAAATTGGATTGAAGTTGTAAAGAAATTACCGTATGTGAAGAATGTAGAAGTGGTTGGGCTTAAAATCAAAGTGAAGGTTGAAAGTATCGAAATAAACAAAAATATGTTACTGCAAAATGCACTCGAACATAAAGTGGACATTGTTAAATTTAAAATGAGCAACGATACTTTAGAAGAAATTTTCTTGAAATTGGTGGTGTAAAAATGAATAACTCAATGGTATTGATAAAAAAAGAATATGTTCAAATGTTACGTGATTTTAAGATTATTTGGCTACCAATTGTTTTTATATTTTTAGGTGCAACACAGCCGATAGTAACTCATTATTTGCCATCAATTCTAGAAGCATTAGGTGGAGGCCAGGGAATTACAATTGATCTGAGTATGGCAGCGCAAAAAGGGGGCGAAGTATTAGCGAGTACTTTAGGATCCCAGTTTGATCAGCTTGGACTTATGATTCTAGTGATTTCTATGATGGGTGCAATTCAAACAGATAAAGCTAATGGTATGTTGGCCTTTATTTTAACAAGGCCCGTTACTGTTACTTCATATGTAGGTGGGAAAATAGTGTCAAACTATTTAATGGTAGCGTTTAGTGTAACAATTGGATACGTAGCTTCTTATCTATATGTAAATTTTCTTTTTACTGCCGTTCCATTTGCACACCTAATTACTGGATTACTATTTTATCTAATTTGGGTTCTTTTTATCGTATCTTTCACAACAATGATAAGTGCTATTTTTCACAGTCAAGGTATTATTGCATTAATTTCAATTGTTTTCCTTTTAGCCTGCAGAGTAATCGTCGGTTTGAATCCAATAATGGATCAGCTTAATCCAGCCGGTATGAGTAAGTATGCAATGGAAACGTTAGTCACGGGGGTAGTAAATTCAAACGCAATAATTACTGGATTACTAACTATAGTGTGGATTTTATTGACACTCTTCGTAACGTATTATTGGATTGCTAATAAAAAGTTTCATTATGAATAACCGTGATGAGGGTAGTGGTTTCAAATAAAACAACGCAATAAGAAGAAGCTTCCACTACCGTGGAAGCTTCTCCAAATGATGTGCAATATCAATATACATATTTGAGTAAACCGAATGTATTTCATTACTTGGCGTTGCGTTAGAAGAGAAGTGAGCGATTACCATATTTGCTTTCGGATCGATGTAAAGTGTTTGTCCGTAACTACCTAACACTTCGAAAGCACCTTGTTCATTGTGGGGAATCCACCATTGATTATGATAAGAAATGGAAGCTCCAGGGCCAATTGCAAGTTCACCTTCTTGGACATTTTTTACACTTTCTGTAATAGAAGAAGGGAGAATTTGTTTTCCGTTATATTCCCCATTATTTAATAGTAATTGCCCAAATCTCGCCATATCTCTAGCAGTTGCATTTAATCCAGCACTAGCTTGTTCTACTTTTGATTCATCTGTAACGTAATACGCGTTTTCTTCCATACCAATTTGAGACCAAATTCGTTCACTTACATTTTCAGCTAGTGATTTACTAGTAATAGTTCTAATAATCCAAGCGAGCGTTTCTGTTGATCCGTTATTGTAAGAAAAGGCAGAACCAGGCGGTGCCGTTTCTTCGGCTTCTCGTAACATATCATAAATTTTCATCGGACCGTCGTAATTTTTGCCGCGGGGTAAAATATTGCTAGCTAAATATAATTGTGCATCTTGATTTTCTAGCCCAGGCTGCTCATATCCGTGGGTCGGGTATTCTGCTGACACTTGCATGTCCATTAATTGCTGAAGTGTGGCATTACCGAACGGTGTGTTTTTTAATTCTTTTATGTAAGTGTCAGCTGTTTTCTCTAAATCGATACGATTCTCTTCAGCGAGAGATTGTATAATTGCCCCGGTAAAGACTTTTGCTAATGATGCCATACCATGAGGTTCATTCTGTTTATACCCATTGAAATATCGTTCGTAAACAAGTTGTCCATTATGTACAACGACAAAAGCATCTGTTTTGTTATCGTCTAAAAGTTTTTTTAGAGGAGTTGTATTTCCGAATCTACGCTCCACAGCAAAATCGTCTAAGTTTTGCAATGCGGAAGGGAAGTGAGCAATTTGGTCAGGATTGTTTTTTACGTCATTAACTAAAGTGAATTCTTTCATGTGTGTGTACGACCAACGTAAGTAAGGGTCATTTAACCAGTTTTCTTTTGTCACATTATGTTTTGATGGGGTCGTTTTATTTTGTTTGAAGTAAGTAAACCCAAGCCCTGTAATTACAAATATGAATGTTAGTATAAGTAAGAGTAGGGGAGATTTTTTTAGTTTCATATATGGCCCTCCTTTTTATTTCTACTATAAGTATACGCTCGTCTTGAAAGAAATACAAAATAAGGAAAGTAAACGGGGAAGTTTACTTTCCTTATTAACGTTAAGCGGAAATTTTTCCGTCTGTAGGTTGTTTCTTGAATTTTTGTTTTCGTCCGTGTAATCCATAATATAAAAGTAAAGTGAACGCAACGATAATAGCTGCGATAAAATACATATTATGATAACTGGATTTCGCTGCGACAATACCTAAAATGAAAGAACCAAAACCAATACCACTATCAAAGAATGAGAAATACGTAGCTGTCGCAGAACCACGTCTATGGTTTGGAGCGGCAGAAATCGCAATCGTTTGGAAACTCGGAATTAATGTCCCGTAACCTAAACCGATTAGCATACCTGCGCCAAGGAACCAAAATGAAGTTTGTGCTTGGCTTAATATGAACATTCCGATTGTGAAAATAATGATAGCAGGGTAAACAAGTACATTTTCACCGAAGCGATCAAAAATCTTTCCTGTAAATGGACGAGAAATGACAACGACAAGTGCGTATACAATAAAGAAGTAACTTGCAATTTCACTTAAACCGAGTTCTTTCGCATAAATAGGAATAAAGGATAAAATACCACTATAAGAAAAGGCTAAAACAAATC
Source organism: Bacillus sp. PSXD-155 (assembly GCF_049310765.1). Taxonomy (NCBI): domain Bacteria; kingdom Bacillati; phylum Bacillota; class Bacilli; order Caryophanales; family Bacillaceae; genus Bacillus; species Bacillus sp. PSXD-155. Next base: position 91,469 of record NZ_JBMOWC010000015.1, read on the forward strand.
CTGTAAGTGCAATCGGAATAGAAGATGGTTCGATTAAGTCTTTCCATTTCATTTTTTCACGTTTCTGTTTGCTAACAGGTGCTTCGTGCGGAATATCTACAAGTAGTCCTAATAAAAATGCAAGTAATGAAAATACGGAACAAACGATAAATAACACAGTAAACGAAAAATGAGAAATAATTGTTAAACCTAAAAAAGGACCAATTACCATCGGCAGACTCATAAATACGCCGAAATATGCAAGTGCTTCGCCTCGTCGATGAGCTGGCGCAACATCAGTTACAATCGTACCAGTAGCTGTCGTTGCCATCCCGAACCCAATACCGTGCAAGAAGCGAAGGGCAAGTAATAAGAATAAACTTTGCGCACCGAAATACATAACAGTAGCGGCTAAAAATAATGAAAGTGAAATAAATAATATTTTCTTTCTTCCTAAATCATCGAGCCATTTTCCTGTGAATGGTCTACATAAAACAGAAGAAATAAGAAACACAGTTGCAACTAAACCAATTTCCTCAGGTTTTCCTTTTAGGCCGTCTATTACATAGACAGGCAGAGTAGTCATAAGCATGTAAAATGTTAAGAAGAGAAATAGACTACTAAAACAAGTTCCGAGGAAATCCTTCGTCCAAAGTTTCTCACTTTGCATCGTCATCCCTCCAATTTAATCTAAATTTTTAATAATTTGTTGTAACACTTGAAATGCTTGATGTAAATCATCTTCATTAATACCTTCTAGCGTTTTTTCTTCGAAAGTATCAACTTCTTCTTGCCATACTGGAATCATCTTTATCGCTGTTTCGGATAAAGAAATGAGCTTCTCGCGGCGATCTTTACCTTCTGTACGAATAATCCATCCCATCGTTTCCATACGTGTTAACGTACGAGTCATCGTTGGTGATTCAACATTTAAATACTGGCACAATTCTGTTTGTGAACAAGAACCAGTTTGATTAATGCGGAAAATAACAGCCCATTGCGCACTAAATAACCCTGTTGGAGATACACGTTCATTAAATTTCTTCGTAAACTTCCGAGAAGTCTGGCTGACGATGTGAAAAAAATGTTGTTTTTCGTCCATGTATTTTGATCCTTTCAAATTAGTTACCTAGCTAACTATATACTTTTTTATAATAATTGTCTAGTAATAGACATGTTGATTTATGTAAAAAATTCTTATAGGTTTTATGTTGCGAACGTATATTCTGCGTGCTATTCTTTAATTAAGTAAAGAATTTTCTTTCTATTAAATAGAATGGGGGAACTTGTGATGATTAAGCCTGCAACAATGGAGTTTGTTTCACTATCGAACGGAGAAACGATTGCATATCAGGAAGTTGGAAGGCGAAATACAGATATTCTTGTACTCATTCACGGGAACATGACATCGTCACAACATTGGGATTTAGTTATTGAAAAGTTGCAAGATCAATACCATATTTACGCTCTTGATTTAAGAGGGTTTGGACAATCAACGTATAATCAGTCGATAGATTCATTACAAGACTTTGCAGACGATGTAAAATTATTTATCGACGAGTTAAAGCTAGAGAAATTCTCATTAATGGGCTGGTCAATGGGCGGTGGCGTTGCGATGCAATTTACAGCGAATCACCCAACTTTTGTAGAAAAGTTAATTTTAGTAGAATCAGTAGGAATGAAAGGATACCCAATCTTTAAAAAAGATACGAATGGGCAGCCAATCGTATCAAGTTTAGTAAAGACAAAAGAAGAAATTGCGCAAGATCCAGTACAAATCGCTCCAGTATTAGACGCGATAAAAAATATGAACAAACTATATTACCGTACAGTATGGAATCTATTAATATATACACATAATCAACCTGAACCGGACCGTTATGAAAAGTATTTAGATGATATGTTAACGCAACGTAATTTCGTAGATGTGAATTATGCGCTCATTACATTTAATATTTCGGATGAACATAATGGGGTTGTAGAGGGAAGTAAGCAAATTCATCATATTAAAGCGCCGACACTCGTCATACAAGGTGATAGAGATTATGTCGTACCGCAAGTAGTCGGTGAGGAATTAGCGAAACATTTGCCAAATGCAGAGTTGAAGGTATTAGAAGATTGCGGACACTCACCGTTTATTGATTGTTTAGATGTATTTATAAAACATGTAGAGAATTGGTTAGAACATAAATAATCCCCGAAATGAGAAGTGTTGCATATACTATAACATTTGTATGTATAAGGGGAGATTATCAATGTATAAACCATCCTTAATCGCTTATTCGCCATATAATCATCATATCTATAAAAAAATAATGATAGATCCGATGTATATGCAAGTTTCACCAGCTGTAGTTCCTTTACAAATGCAGCAGCCACTAACAGCTCATATGCAACATTACTTATATGGACCTTCATTTTATGAAAATCCATATTTTAAACACTTTCATTACAATGTGAAAGCGCAAGTTTGGGAAGGATAAGATAACAAGCTAAAAGGTTCATTCTTTTAGCTTGTTTTTTATTGCGAATATTCGTACACGCATTTGAAGAAACAGTTTATAATGAAAAGTGGAAGCGTGAGAAGGAGAGGGACAGAGGATGTCAATGCGTTTTACTTTTTGGATTATGGTTGGGATTGTAGCAATCTCGGGTTTGTCACAAGGAATGCTCTTACCAGCCATTGCAATGATTTTTGAACAAGAAGGGGTTAGTTCAAGTATTAATGGTATTCATGCGACGGCATTGTACATCGGGATATTAGTTATTTCGCCGTTTCTTGAAAAACCGATGCAAAGGTTTGGAATGAAGCCGATTATTGTTATAGGTGGGTTTCTCGTTATTATTTCATTATTCTTTTTTACACAAACATTTTCATTTTGGGTATGGTTTATCCTTAGATTTCTAGTTGGAGTCGGAGATCATATGCTTCATGTCGGAACACAAACATGGATCACGACAACATCAGACCCAAGTAAAATAGGGAGACAAGTATCGATATACGGTGTATTCTTCGGAATTGGTTTTGCTGTTGGTCCGTATTTAGCAAGCACTGTGCAGTACGGTCTTGCAACACCATTTATTATATCTACTATACTTTGTTTAATAGGTTGGCTTTTACTACTTCCAACAAAAAATGCATTCCCAGCGCAAGATGAAAGAGAGGTGAAGAGTGAATCATCATTTTCTCGTTATAAACAAGTTGTTGGATTAGGATGGATTGCACTGCTGGGACCACTTGCATATGGCGTACTTGAAGCAATGCTAAACAGTAACTTACCAGTATACGCACTTCGTAAAGGGTGGTCTGTTTCAGATGTATCCTTCTTATTACCAGCATTTGCAGTTGGGGGTATTATTACACAAATTCCGCTCGGTATATTGAGTGATAAATACGGAAGGGACCGTATATTAACGTGGACGTTTAGCATAAGTACGGGCATTTTTCTACTTGCCGCTGTATTTGATCAATATTACTGGATCGTCTTTGCCTGCATGCTTTTAGCGGGTATGGTTATTGGATCGTGTTTCTCTTTAGGGCTTGGATTTATGACTGATTTATTACCGAGACATTTACTACCGGCAGGTAATATATTATCCGGAATCGCTTTTAGTTTAGGAAGTATTATGGGGCCTGTATTAGGCGGCGTATTTATAGAAAAAATACAGTATACAAGCTTTTTTATTGCGGTTATGATTATAATGGGAATTCTCGCAATGTTATATATGGTCTACATGAAAAATCAATTCGCATCAAGAAAAATAGAAAGTAGGTTAGGGCATGACAAAACAACCTAATAAAAAGAAATTTGAAGTACTTGAAAATGAAACAATTACAGACTGCTTAGCACGTATGGAACAAGAAGGCTACGCTCCGTCTCGTCGTATGGAAGAGCCAATCTTTCATGAAGTAAAGAAAGACGGCAAAACAGTAGTTGAGCCGTGCGGTAGGAAGATTGTTTTTGAAGGGAAATTGAAGTAATCCAATAACAAATTCTCTTTATAGTATAGAGCCATCCAATAGTTGGGTGGCTTGTTTTTTTATTAATCAATGAAGGAAGGAATTAATTAAAATGAATCTTCCTTTCATTTCTCCTAATTGGCTTCTTTATATGGGTCAAAAGATTGCTACTTTTTTTGTATATTGGTAAAATAAGTTCTTGGGTCTTACTTATCGTTATCGGTATAATGTTTGTCGCTTAACGTAAAGAAATTAGTTACAATGATTCCATAATATTTAAAGGGGGTACAGCAACGATCCCCTCTTTTTGGAGCCACTCACAAACGTAAAGCAAGAGAAGAGGCTATATGAACTATTCTTCTATCTTGTTTAGATTAAACGAGTTACTGCAATTGGAACAGGTATATGAAACTAGTCGACATCCTGATGGATCATGTTTTTCTAGCAATCTATCAATTCTGATGGAATTGATAGATTGCTAGAGAATGGAAAATGATTATCTGTATATTCCGAAGCAGATGTAACAGAGTGTCCTTCCATAATTAAGGGTAAAACCAAAATACGTTGTTTTAAAGAATGATTTGTTAGAACTGGTTATAAGTAATAAAACAGAAAAGAGGATCACATGTTAGATACTTTACAGAGAAGTAAAAAGTTTTTTTTATTATGTCTTATTTTTTTAGTGCTTTTAACTGCTTGTGGTAATACAGATGTTAAGACATCTAAAGCTTCATTACCACCGGCTGAATCTAATATAGATACATCATTAAAAGCACCAAATTGGGTAGAGAAGAGTCCTATCCAACAGTCTCCTAATTTTACGGAAGATAAAAAAGTAAAATCGGTTGTGAATTTAATAGCAACGGGTGATAATTTATATCATGACGCAGTAATTAAAGATGGCAAACAAAAAGACGGTTCATATGATTATAACTATATTTATGAAAATATCAAAAAAGCTGTTAAATCAAGTGATCTTGCTATCGTGAACCAGGAGACTCCAATTGCAGGAAATAATCTAAAAGTACAGGGATATCCGACTTTCAATACACCTGAAGAAGTAGGCCAATCTTTAGTGGACACTGGATTCAATATAGTGACTCAAGCGACAAATCATGCTATGGATATGGGTATTAAAGGTGTTGCGAATACAAGAGAATACTGGAAGAAATATCCGGATGTTATCCCAGTAGGCATTAATGAGAGTCAAAACGAGCGTAATGAAATAAAAACGATTACAAAAAATGGTATTCGCTTTGCGTTACTAAATTATACATATGGTACGAATGGAATTAAAATTCCGGCTGATAAGTCTTGGGCTTTAAATTTAATTGATAAAAAAGCGATACAAAATGATGTGGAAAAGGCAAAGAGTAGCTCTGATATGGTGATTGTTATGGTGCATTGGGGAGTAGAATATACATCTACACCTTCAAAGCAACAAAAAGAAGTTGCTCAATATTTAACAGATTTAGGTGTAGATGTAGTAATTGGAAATCATCCACATGTAATTCAACCAATTGAGTGGAAACAAAATAAAGATGGACATGAAACGCTAATCTATTATTCTCTTGGAAATCTTATTTCTGCGCAAGAAAAATTAGAAACATTGGTTGGAGGATTATCTTATGTACAATTTGTTGAGTATGAAGATAAAACTTTTGGTATACGACAAGCGGCAATCGTACCGACAGTAACCGACTACGCTGATGGTAAGAAACAATTTAAAATTCAATTTTTAAAAGATTATTCGGATGAAGAGTCTAAAAAACATGGAATTAAAAAATTTGTCGGCCCCGTTTCTTTGAAGGATTTCAAGGAGATTCCTAGAGACGTGTTGGGAAATTGGTATAAAGACTAATAAACAAAAAGGGAATGAGATACAATTAAAAAATTTATAATTTTAGCATTGGTATTGGCAATGGGATGGAGTCTTGCTGCTTGTAGTGGAAAGCAAACATCTCAGGAAACTACTAATAATAACGATAAAAATAAAAAAGAGATACATGCGAATAAAAAAGATGTTTTACCTATCTCTGATCCTAATGATTGGAGAATTATTCTTGTAAATAGAGAGCATATGTTATCAAAGGAACTAGGAATTGAATTAACAAGTATTACTCAAAATGCTAAGCCGAATATGAAAATAGATAGTAGAATTGCAACTTCCTATCAGGATATGGTAGCAGCTGCAAAAAAAGAGGGAATCAATCTTTATTTAAGATCAGGTTATCGAGCTATAAAATTACAACAAACGTATTATGATGCTTCAGTTAAAAGCTATAAATCGCAAGGTTTGTCGGATAAAGAGGCTAGTGCTAAGGCATTGGAATATCTTCAGTATCCTGGTGCAAGTGAACATCATACTGGATTAGCGTTAGACATTATTTCAGTTGAATGGCAGAATACTGTAGAAGATTTAAATGCAAAATTTGAAACTACCGATGCATTCAAATGGTTAGATAAGAATGCTGCGGAGTATGGATTTACTCTCCGCTATCCGAAAGATAAAGAGAATATTACTGGCATTAAGTATGAGCCATGGCACTATCGTTATGTAGGAAAAGAAGTTGCTGTTTATCTAAAAGAAAAAGGGTTAACCTTAGAAGAATATAATGAAAAAATTAAGTCTGGTAAGTAAAAATACACTTTGATTCTATTAAAAAGTCAGATTTGGAGGGTGTGTTAATCTTCCTCCTAGAATTGCGAAAACTGTGTATGATAATGTAAGCACGTATGAACCAGTTATCGTGTGAAACGATGTATGTATCAAGAAGTTACATTTATAAAAGAAGCAATGAAAAAGGATCTGATATTCATATCAGATCCTTTTTCATTCGCAACATAGAATACTTACTTAACTAAGCCTTAAAGACTGCCTGCTTTTCAGGTACTACAATAGTAACCTCGCTTTTTTATTTTGGATGTTCGTTTTTCTTAGCTTGATAGACATGTGGAAGTAGTTCAAACAATGCGATTAGCATTTTTTTGTTTGCATGATTTGTGCAACCGATGTTCACTATTGCTTTCAGTTCAGTAATAACGAATTCTACAATAGATGACAGAACGTATATTTGGTATAATGGAAATATACTACTTAAAATAATGCACATGAGTTATAAAATTTATGTAAAGAGGTAAGGACTACATAACAATAACTAAATGTAAAAGTTCTAGTACATATAGGGTTCAGTTCATGTTAAGCAAATTCGTTATGAGAAAGGAAAAGATGTAATGAATCAAATTTCATTTGAAGATTTATTTGAAGACGAAAAAGAAAATAAACAAGAAAAGGTAGAGGTAGCCGAGATACCTGCACCTTTATCAGCATTGCAAAAAGATATATTGGAATTAATGGATTCTGAAGAAATAAGTGCACTGGAGTTATGCGAACAATTAATACGATCTGGTAAAATATCAGATGAAAGATTTACAACGAATAAGCCAAAAGCATATGGACAAGTATGCTTAGCATTGGAAGGTTTTGTTACAGAAGGAAAGCTTACTTTTGTTAAAAACGATGAGAAAAGAGATAGGGTGTATAAAGTGAAAGAAGAAATTTCTAACATATAAGTTGTAAAGAGGGAAATGAATGATTTTTAGGGAGGTAGTTCATTTTCTACTTCTACATTAAAAAAGGTGCCAATCTTTCTTGATTGACACCTTTTTTAATAATCTAACATCTAACGTATTTACGTTTGAAACCAACTCTTCCTCTATCGACTTCTTTCTGAATACTTTCGGAAGCATTTAACAAACTGCTTTTTTTATTATCACGTTTTACTTCAACTATACCAACTTCTTTTGCAGTCTCGACTGCTTTTTCGTGTAGTGGCACATATGAAATTGCTACAGTATTTATAAAATTATTCATAGCAGATTTTGTTCGTTCTGGTGCATCATGAATTGTATTTTTTACAATTTCAAGCATATCGGAAATTTTGCTTTCGGCAAATTCATTGTCTTTGCGATTTCCTAAAAGCCAGCAGTAGCAACTCCAGCCCGCTGACATTCGTAGCTCATCCCCACTTGCAATCCATTTATCAGCAACGTCTTGGGCGATAGTTGACTCCGATAAAGTTACTGCTACCACATAATCAGATAGCATATAAAAATATGCCCCGTCCATCCAGCGATCAAAATCAGACTCATTCATAGCTTTTGGATCTGCAATAATGCCTGCAAAGTACATAGCATCGTAGTTACCTGTGGCATAAAGTTCCTCAGCTAACTCTTGATTTACTTTTATTTTCTTAGCGATTGGTTTCATAGCACCTGTAGCTACGCCAAAAACCGGCTCGTGTGCACCGTTAGAGATGTATGTTTTTTTCGTTCTTTCCTTACCAAGGGATTCAAGCTCTTGCATGACTGTTTTAAAATCCATAGCTGTGTACTTCCTTCCTTAATATAAGTAATCATCTAGTTTATATATTTTCAATTCTAATACTAATCTTATGTGAGTAGGATGTCTACTTTCTATAATATTCCCGTATTAATTTTGAAAGCCTAGCTATTCATACTTATGAGGATACTATATTAATGTAAAGGGAGGGACAATACGGATGTAAATAATATTTTATCTTTGGCTCTTTCTCTGTATTATCATGTTATTTTATAATAAGGAAATAAATAGTATTTTAAATTAAGTATGTGAGGTTAGTTATAAATGATAAAGAAATTTACTAGAGTAGTATTAACTATGGTTATGCCAATCAGTCTTATTACAGGTTGTGGAGCTGCTGAAAAAACTGAAGCACAAAAGCCGAAAGTGGTACAAACGGAGAAAAAGGACTATATGGATTACTCATATGGTAGCAAAGGTATATTAGTAAGCGGAAAAGCGAAAGAACGTCAACAATACGAGATTGGATATATGGATGATAACAAGTTAATTGGGATTGACGAAAATATTGAAGACTGCATTATTTTAGATAATAAAGATGAAGCAGGCCTCATTTGGAAACAAATAGAGCGTGGATCTATCATTGAAGTGCAATACGGTAAGGATCGCAATGATATTGTAGGCGTGCAATTCGTAGGAGATCGTGAGCCATACGAAATTAGTGATAAGTTTGATCGAAATACGATAAACGAAATTGTCGGACAAGTTAAAGGTAATTTGTAATAGATGTATTTCGCTAGTATATTGATCTATTATCATGAAATGGCGAATCGTATACATAAAAGTTTGGAATCAACGGCATTTTTTATATGAAAATGCCGTTGATTTATTTTGAAAAATAAATGCTATTCTATAGTCTTGTAGAAAAATATACAAATGAATTATTCTTCTTTTAGTTGTGATGATCGCCGTAAGGTCATTGCCCAAAATAAAAGAGCACAAGCACTAACAGATAAACCTAATATGCAGACTCCATCCCAACCATATTTTGCATACGTATTTGTTGAAAGAATTGCACCTGTTGCACTACCGATAGAATAAAAAATCATGTAACTGGCAGTAAGTCGACTTCTTGCTTCGGGACGCACTGTGAACAGCATACTTTGATTGGTGACATGTACAGCTTGCACCGCTAAATCTAAGAGGATAATGCCGAAAATTAGTAATAATAGAGAGTGTTTAATAGATATAATTAGGAGCCATGAAAGTACTAATAAAGATAAAGCTATGCCAGTTGTTCTTTGTCCTAATCCTTTATCAGCTAATTGTCCAGCTTTAGTAGCAGCTAATGCACCTGCAACTCCAGCAAGGCCGAACGCACCAATAGCTGTATGTGAAAGATTATGTGGTGTAGCACTTAGAGGCAATACTAAAGAAGTCCATAAAATACTGAATGAAGTGAAAATGAGCAATGCTAATATTCCGCGAATGCGTAAGAGTCGTTCTTCTACAAATAATAAAAGTACAGAACGTATTAGCTTCTGGTAAGGTATAGTTGTCATTCTGTTCTGTTCGAGAGTAGGTAAATTACGATATAACAAAACAGTTACGAATAGTATAAGTGTAGCGGAGGTGAGATAAACGGACCGCCATCCAGCTAAATCTGTTAATGCGCCTGCAAATGTACGCGCAAGGAGAATGCCGATTACAACGCCGCTTGTAACGAAACCTACTATACGTCCACGGTCTGCTGGATTCGCTAAAATTGATGCGTATGCGACGAGTGTTTGTGTAACTGTTGCAAGAATTCCTACTAAGGCCATACCTATAAAAAGTACGATGGCTGAGGGAGCGACCCCAATTACAATTAAAGCGATAACGGATAAAAGCATTTGAACAATAATAAGTCTTTTTTGGTTTAATAAGTCACCAAGTGGAACTAATAAAAGTAATCCGATTGCATAACAAACTTGAGTAATAGTAATCACAATACCGATAGTTGAATGACTAATCTTAAATTCATTTGATAAAGAATCAAGTAGTGGATGAGCGAAATATATATTTGCGACCGCCATCCCGCAAGCTATTGCGAATAATAGAGTCATATAGCGGGACATGTTTGCGCTAATAGGTGAATGTAACTGGGGATGATTATGTTTTAGAGTGGTCATCATCTTTTCTTTGTTATTCATAAAATCAGCTCCTTTTTGTATTATTGTAAATAACGTACCGAACGGTATGTTATTTTGTAAGTAAAATATAATCTCGAGTAAATGTATATGTCAAGTTTATTTTGAGTTAATTTCGTTTTCTTTGACACGTCATTTATAATTTAATACGATATATAATATACTGATTGGTACATAAAGTGTTGGTTTATAATCTAAAAATGTAGAGGAAGGGGATATTTTTAAATGGCTCGACTACGCGAATTTGATGAAGAAAAAGCTTTGGATGCTGCTATGCAACTTTTTTGGGAGAAAGGATACGCTGCAACTTCATTAAGTGATCTAACTGCTAAAATGGAAATACAAAAACCGAGTTTATATTCAGCCTTTGGTGATAAAGAGGGTTTATTTGAAGCGGCATTAAGGAGATACACCAACTTACATGCGGCTCGTATACGAACAAAACTTCAAAAAGAACAATCTGTAAAAGAAGCAATTCGGATGTTTTTTGAAAACATGGTGGAAGAGGAATATAAAAAAGAGTTCAGTAAAGGCTGTTTTTGTATTAACACAATGGTTGAGCTTGCTCCTCATAATGAAAGGTTTGAAGTACTGACTAGAGAACATCAAATGTATCTTGCAGTTATTTTTCAAGAATTAATTATGAAGGGAATTCGATCAGGAGAACTACAAAGTGATTTGAACGCAAAAGCATTAGCGCAAACATTAGTCACGTCCCTAATTGGATTAACAGTGTTAATGAAATCACGCCCAGAACGTTCCGTTATAGATAATTCGGTATCTATAATAGTATCTTTAGTAAAATAATTTTAGAGTGGGATGTTAATCAGTAAATTAAATAGTAAGAAAGTCGATTCCTTATTAAAATAAGAAATCGACTTGTTATAATTATATATTGTGTAAGTTGTCTTTCTAAAAATTATAGCTATTATCAATAACTTCTTTTAATTTGAAATAATTTTCCCAAGTATCTTCTAGTTCTTCAAAATAAATGCTATCCGCTGGTGATTGTATACACTCTTGCTGTGGAAAGTTATATATGTTTGTATTTATAGCAAAATTGTAAAGTTTCTTCTTAGTGAAGAATTAGTACAGGGTATTATAATCTATTTTTGAGAAGTAGAAATTTGATAGGGGAATTCAATAGTATATAATGTGAAAGAAATAACATTTACTATAGCTATTAAAGTGTGGATTGTTGAAAATGCTTTTGACGGTATTGGTAATTAGTTGTAAAATAATTTTTGTTGACGGATTTTGTAAAAAATATGTTAGATGAAATTCATTTGTAGGGATGACATATAAATATTTTCTTAACGGGCATAAAATAATATAATTTAAATATATAAATAAAAAGAAAATATATTAGAAGTACATAGTAGATTTGTATTTTTAAAATTAATGTGACAACAAAAGGAGGTTGAGATATATACACGGCGAGAATGTGTGTATATCTATTTATAATAATGAATAAGACAATCAAACAACAAGTAATCGCACTATCAACAAGTCTAGTGATTTTAGGGAGTGTACCTTTATCAGCATCAGCAGAAGAGATAAACAAATCTCAAACTGATCAACTAAATATTGCTGAAGGAGAACATGGAACGAGCGGATTAAATTATTCTAATTTCAAGTTGGAAGTTCCTGATCATGTACAAATTAACGAAGCAGAAGTATCTGAAAATGAAAAAATGCTTTTAGAAGAATATAAGCATAAACATGATGAAACAGAAGAATTAAACAAAATGCAAGATGCTAAGAAGGGACAAGTAGCAGAAAAGGAAGCTATTTCAAACATTGAAAAGGCATTTGAATCTGTAGATGGTCGAAATGATGGATCTGATCGTCAAATGAAACCTGTTGCAAAGCCAAGAGGTATTCAATATAGTGCACAGAGTACGAAGAAATATGGAACACTTGCAGGAGTTCCATTTGTGGAGTGGATTGTTCCAGCAGGAAATCCTGATATTCGTCCTGCAAATCCGATGAAAGCACGTTACATTACAATTCATGAGACCGCAAATACAGCCGCTGGTGCTAATGCTGAAAATCATGCAAAATATTTATACAAGCAAGCAACTGAAGGCACTTTCCGAACAGCTTCATGGCATTTTACTGTAGATGATAAACAAATTTATCAACACTTACCAACAAACGAAAATGGTTGGCATGCAGGAGATGGAGATGGTTCAGGAAACAGGGAGTCTATCGGTATCGAGATTGCGGTTAACCAAGACGGTGATTACAATAAAGCGTTAGAAAATGCAAAACGACTTGCAGGTTATTTAATGAACAAAGAAGGAATTGGTGCAGATCATATTTACAAGCATCAACAATGGAGCGGGAAAAAATGTCCTGACATTTTAATTTCACGTGGTAATTGGGCTGGTTTCGTACAAGGAATTCAGTGGTATGCAAATATAAATGCGCAGATTGATACGCCTTTACAAGATAAAAATGACTCATTTAATCCAAATGAAAATAATCCAGCTGAACCTAGCATGGAACTAGTGGTAAATGGTAGTGGCATCAATGTACGTAGTGATGCGGGTATTGAACATCGTGTTGTACGTAAAGCTTCAAACGGAGATCGATACAAAGTATTAGCGGTTAAAAATGGTTGGTATAAAGTAGGTAATGGAGAATGGATTTTCTATGACCCAAGTTGGATTAAAATTAACTACAATGTACCAAAGGAAGAAGTACAAAAACCAAAAGATGATATTACAGGTGGCTGGTTTGAAGGGCATATTCGTAAATTAAACAGTCTAGGTATTATGCAAGGCGAAGGTAATGGTGTATTTGCGCCATATCGAAATGTAACGAGAGCGGAGTTTGCGAAATTAATCTCGAATGCTCTTAAACTACCAGAGGGAAATAAGTCATTTGTAGATATTAATGAGGCACATCCATCACTTCATGACGGTATTAAACGTTGTGCAAGTGCAGGAATTATTAATGGTCGTGGTGAAGGAATTTTTGATCCTAACTCACCAATTACTCGTGAAGAAGTATCTATTATGATTGACAAAGCATTACGATATAAAGGAATTACAGGTGAGTTAGTAGCATTACCATTTACAGATAAGCATTTAATAACATACAAAGAATCGGTTCAACGATTATACAGTCTAAAGGTAGTTAATGGTATTGGAAATAATGAGTTTGATCCTCGAGGCACAGCAACTCGTGGTCAGGCAGCTGCCTTTATTGTGAAGATGTTAGATTCAATGCAAAAATAAAAGGAAACTTTAATCAGTGAGGGCCACTCGCACTGCAATCGAGCAGTTTATTCACCGAATTTTGAAATGAGAGTTTTACTGCCCGCAAATAGCAGAATAAATTGTATGTAGAAGCTGAAATTGATAGAAGTAAAAAATAAGAAGAATTTGAAAGGAGCTATCCAAAATAATAATTTGGAATAGCTCCTATTTAGTAGGAAGAACAAATTGTATTTGATAGATTGTAATGTGGAATGCCCTTCCAAGCCCCTCATAAGCCCCTACCAAGTAATAAATCACTAAGAAAAAACAAAAACAAAAACAACTACAAGAACAAAACAAGCGCGAAAAAATGAAACCGGCGTTGTAGTAGTAAAAAAATTGTAATTCGAATGCCAAAACCATTCCCGCAGTCCTATCTTTATAATGAAGGATTAAAATTTTCCTATTTACTAGCAAAGAGTGGAGGGAAACATATGGCAGTATACCGTAATGTGCAGGTGAACTTTTGGCAAGATGAATTCATATTAGACTTAACGCCAGAGGAGCGTTATTTTTACATATATTTGTTAACTGGTACGAAAACGAAGCAATGTGGAATTTACGTATTACCGAAGCGTGTGGCAGAGCTTGAAACAGGCTACAGTATGGAGACTGTTGAGAAGTTGCTAAACAGGTTTGTTGAGTATGGAAAGATTTTATATGATACGGAAACGAAAGAGGTATTCATAATAAACTGGTTACACTATAACCCTATTTCAAATATGAATGTAGAGAAGTGCGTATTACGTGAGTTAAAGACTATAAAAAGTAATGAGTTCATACATATATTTTTACGTAAATGTCTTGAAGAAGAATACAAGATTCCATTATTATTGCAGCATTTTGGTATGCCAAAAGAAGCGGATAATAGTAGTTCACAAGTAGTTATTGAAGAAAAAGAAGAAGCGGAAGAGGTGGAAACCATAGAAGAGGACGTTCCAAATAGTGAAGTTTATAAGTTTTATGAACAAAATATTAGTAGTTTATCCCCATATATTGTGAAGGAATTGAAGAATTGGATACAAAGGCTTTCTGGAGAGAAAGTCTTAGAGGCACTTAAAATTGCGTTTGAAAATAATAAGAAAACGTTAGCTTATGTGAAGGGGATTTTGAGGAATTGGTGTAGCAAAAAGTTAAAGGATTTTAGTGGGGAGAAGTGTGTAATGGGAAGTTTAGAGAGAAGGAAATGTATGTTGAGTAGTGTATTTTAATTTACATTAATTTAATGTAGAATGTACGTTCGTTTTTGTGGGTTTTATGCTATACTACCATTAAATAAGGGTATTTTTATAATAGATAAAAAGATGCGGGGGGTACAAAGTTTGACTACTAGTACATCTGAGTTGTTTCAATATATTAATATGACAGAAGAACAGGAACAATTATCACTACGATATTTACAGACAAAAGAAGAAGAGATTTTAAAAGATATTGAACTAACGACGATTCGTGATCAAAAAAGAAGCGATTTTGCGGAGCGATTTATAAACGATTTTAGGAAAGTACATAAACAAGATCCGGGTTTCTTTCGGTTATTTTATCATATACTCGAGGAGCAATTATTAAATGTTCTTGTAGTCCGTTTTGCGCATGTCAGTTTTTCTAAAATGAAGGTTTATTTAGAAAAAAGTGCACTACCTTTGGACAAACTTGTAGCAATTGCATGTAGGTATTTATCTAGTATTTCAAGTTACGTCAATGAAGCAGATGTTTTTCTTAGAGAGTTAACAAAAGAGAAACCGAACTATATAGAGGAACAATTACATACTTTACCAACTAAACAGCAATTAACATTACTTCTCGTAATGTTTGATGTAGAGTATGAAAAGTTTCGTACATATAGTTTTTTATTGAATGAGAGGTTAGAAGAACATACAGAATTTATATTGAAACTGCTAGGGGAAAAGGAAAAGGTTGAAGCAGTTAAACGGTATTTAAAAGGTGAAGATGATAGTGAAGTATTTATAGGTGGGAATTTACCGGAACATATTTGGCGGCTATTATTTTGTGTTCATAAACATTCGAATGTTGCGAGGCGATATATTGAGATATTGGCGAAGAAAAATGTTTGGGGTTTTATAAACTATGCAACACGTTATATGTGTCACACTCTTGGTCAGTCTCAAAACTACAAAAAAACTGGTAGTGTAAATAGAGAAACATATGAAGAAATTCAAAGTTTTTGTACACAGTTTTGGATTTCTAAGGAAAGATTTTTTGCGCATCGTCTAAGGCAACATGATTTGAATAGTGAGGATTTTTGTAAGACGTATGAATATGAATTGCTATACTTTATGTTGGAGGGAAATCCTGAATTTATTCAACAAACTTTGCAATATGTAAGTAAAATGAATTATCTCATCATCGCACGAACGCTAGCCGAAAAAGGATATGAGCTAAATAGAGGGAAAATGCGAGAAGAATTTTTTGTTGCTGCTTTGCAAATTAAATTGTCTACATTGCGGGATACATATTGTGATTATTTACTAGGGAAGTTGTCAGTTGAGGATATAAAGCAAATACTTAAAAATCCGAAATATAGAAGTATGTATTGGGGTATGCCGGTGTTAGAGGTTGCGCTTCTTTGGGATATAGATGATGTAGCGAAAAGGGAAGCTGTACTTACACTACAGTTTGGAGATGATGATAGTGTTAATTTATACGAACTTCTTTACGAATGTTCTGTCAGAGGAGTAGAGCCGAAACAAGTATTAGAAGATCTGCTTTCGTATGGGTTAAGTAAGGAAAAACTTATCGCTTATGCAGTTGAAGAAGCTGCATGCTACAGTGAAGAGAGAAATAAGGCGAAGGAAGCGCTTGTTTGTGTAATTGTAAAAGAACAAGCATATATAATTGAACGGTTTGATGAGTATTCTGCTATGGCAAAAGCATATATTTTAGAAGAGTTAGCAAAGGATAACATGGTTAAAATGCGTCCGATTTTGATTAAAGGCTTAGGAGATTCATCTAAAAAAATGCGTGAGTCTGTAGTTAAACTGCTTTCAAAAGATGTAGAAGCTGCAGCAGATGTAGCAGTTGAACTTCATAATAAAAAGAAGATTGTTCGTGAAAATGTGATGAAAATACTAATAGAGTATAAGCTTGAAAAATATACGAAACTTGTACAGGAAGCTTTGCAAGAAAGTAAAAATGAATCTTTCGCAGGAAAATTCTCGTTTTTATTTCAAACGGAGGAAGAAAAGATCGAAGAACTATGTGCACGTATTTTAACGGAACAAACAAGAAATTCACTTCTGCAATTGATTGGGGATGAGCCACAAATCCGTTTACGTGACTCTAATGAAATTGCTGATGCTGCAATTCCGTTAGCCTATTTACAACAGTATATCTCAGATGCTGTTATTGAGAAGAAAGAAACGGCAGAAGTAATTGGTAGAGCTTTAAATGAAGAGGACTTAAAAGAATATGTGCAAACGATATATCAAATATGGATTTCTCAAGACGCAGATGTGAAGAAGCGTGGAATTCTTTCGTTATACGGAATGTATAGTGACGACAAAATGGTCGACATACTTATAAAGCAAATTGATGAATGGGTGCTTCAAATGAGAGGAAAGATAGCAGCGGATGCCGTTCGTGCTTTAGCTTTGTCTTCATCTAAGCTTGCACTTATGTCTATTCATGCAATAGCATTTAAATATAAACATAAGCAAGTACGTAATGCAGCAAAAGAAGCGCTAAGTCTTGCTGCGAAAACACGTGGTATAACAGAGGAAGAGCTGGAAGATCAATTGGTGCCGGACCTTGGCTTTACTATACATGGTGAAAAGATAATTGATTTCGGGAATCGAAGTTTTACTACCATTTTAACTACAGAGTCAAAAATTGAATTAGAGACAGAGGAAGGAAAACGTATGAAGTCACTTCCAAAGCCGAATGCAAAAGATGATGTAGAAAAGGCTGAAGAGGCTAAAAAAGAATTAGCCTCTTTAAAGAAGGAGCTCCGAACTACTCTTTCAATGCAAAAACAACGATTAGAAGCGGCACTTTCGTTAAAGCGTTATTGGTCACATAATGCATGGAAGTCTGTATTTATGGATAATCCAATTATGAAGCAATTTTCTATTTCACTCATTTGGGGTGAGTATAAGGAAGGGAAGTTGCTGAACGCATTCCGTTATGCAGAAGGTGGCGTGTTCTGTACAATTGACGGGAAGAGTTATGAACTTTCATTTGGCACTGTTATTGGTTTCGTTCATCCGTTAGAATTGTCTGGGGCGGAGAAGGAATTATGGAAAGAGCAATTAGAAAGTGCGGGAATTGTTCAGCCGTTCCTACAAATTGAGCGTCCAGTGTTTGTAGTAGAAGAGAATGATGAGAGTGCTATTGAGAGATTTGGTGGTATTTTACTAAATGGTCGTTTGTTATTCGGTAAGATGACGAAGCTTGGATGGATCCGTGGATCTGTTCAAGATGGCGGTGTGTATTATACGTTTTATAAAGAAGATACTCGTACTGGATTAGGGGCAGAGCTTTCATTTAGCGGAGCGCCGATTGGTTATGAAGATGAAGAAGATGTATGTGTATTTGACATTCAATTTTATAAAGCAGGTACAGTGAATCATGGTTCATATGAATACGATGAAATTGATGATGAAAGACGCATTGTACCAAAAGAAGTAGATAAACGCTTCTTTAGTGAAATGTTATATGATGTGCAAGTAGCGACAGGTGCAAATCTTGGGCATAATGAAAGTTGGCGTAGCAAACGATAAGAAAGACCCCCTTCATTGGTAGGAAAATGAAGGGGGTTTTTCAATGTTTTTAAAAGGTTCTTTCTCAAAAAGAAGCGAATAGTGTGAGAAAGGGGTGGTTATATGGAGGTAGTTATAAAGAAGAAACGAAAAAGGGGAAGAAGAATTTTTATTTGGGCTAGTAGTATCGTTCTCTTGTTAGTTATTTCCGCTGCGATTTTTTTGAATATATATACGCTGAAATCTATGCCAAAGATAGATGGAACGATAAAGCTAGAGGATTTACAACACGCTGTTACGGTGAAGCGGGATAGTAAAGGTGTCCCGCATATTAAATCGGAAAATGCACATGATTTATATTTTTCGCAAGGATATGTACAAGCGCAAGATCGGTTGTTCCAAATGGATTTAAGTAGAAGACAAGCTTCTGGTATGTTAAGTGAAGTTGTTGGGGAAGCAGCTGTTGACCGAGATAAATTGTTTCGAACACTCGGTTTACGGCGAGCGGCAGAAGCTTCAGTTAGTCAATATGATGGAGAAGCAAAATATGCCCTGCAGTCATTTGCTGATGGGGTGAACGCTTTTATACGTGAGGCAAAAGTGGAAAAGAAATTGCCGGTTGAGTTTACTATATTAGGTTATGAGCCTTCTGAATGGTCAATCGTGGATTCTTTAACAATTGGAAAGTATATGGCGTTTGACTTAGGAGGACATTGGCATGGACAGGCGTTTCGATATTGGGCGCTGAAAAACCTTTCGAAAGAGCAAGCAAATGAGCTATTTCCTAAATATCCGAAAGATGCTCCTAGATTGCTAGCTGAACTGAAAAATACAAATGTGGACGTAGCGCAAAGTTTTTCAAAAACGATAATTCCCCCGGAGTTTAACGGTAGTAATAACTGGGTTGTGAGCGGTGAGAAGAGTGCGTCAGGTAAGCCGATTTTAGCAGATGACCCTCATTTATCTCTTGCGACACCTTCTATATGGTATCAAACGAGACTTGAAATGAAAGATTTAAATGTGAGTGGCGTTATTTTCGCTGGAGTACCAGGTGTTATATTAGGACACAATGATAAAATAGCGTGGGGCGTTACGAATACGGGGCCTGATGTGCAAGATTTATATATTGAGAAGAGAAATCCTAATAATGAAATTGAATTTCTGTATAACGATAAATGGGAGAAAGCTACAGTTGTTGATGAATCCATTAAAGTAAAAGGCGGGAAGACAATTCCTTATAACGTTACGATTACGAGGCATGGGCCAGTAATTTCAGAGTTTGCGGATAAGGGGAAGGAGAAAACGAAAACCGTATTCTCTTTAAAGTGGACTGCTTTAGAACCGTCAGCTGAGTTAAAAGCTGTATTAAATATGAACAAAGCAAAAGACTGGACGGAGTTTGAAACCGCTCTTCAAGATTTCCATACACCAACGCAAAACTTTGTGTTTGCATCAAACGATGGCACGATTGCTTATAAAGCGAATGGAAATATACCAGTGCGTAAAAAAGGCGATGGTAGCTTGCCTGTTCCAGGATGGACAGATGAATATGAATGGGAAGGATATATTCCATTTGATCAGCTGCCGAAAGTTATAAATCCGAAAGAAGGTTTTATTTCAACTGCGAATAATAAAATTGTTGATGATGATTATCCGTACCATATTAGCAATACGTGGGCACAGCCATATAGGCAAATGCGTATTCAAGAATTTTTGCAAGAGAAGGAAAAGTATACGGTGAAAGATTTAGAAGAGTTACAGATGGATCAAAAGAATTTATACGGGAAAGAGTTTACTCCTATATTTTTAAAAGAGTTAAATAAAGCATCTTTAAATGAGGTAGAGAAAGAAGGTGTAAACCAATTAACAAAGTGGAATTTTTACGATAGTAAAGATGAAGCGGCACCATTAATATTCCATTTATTAATGAAAGAGATTTCAAATACGTTATTTTCAAAAGAAATACCTAAAGATGTAATGGAGTTATTTAAAGGGAAGTCACAAGTTGTGGATGAATTAATCCGGAAACAAGTAGCAGGAGAAAATAGTGCATGGTTTTCTAAGTACGGAGGTTTCACAAAAGTTGTGCATACATCGTACGAGAATGTAATGAAGAAATTGCAGAAGGAATATGGACCCGATGTTGGAGCCTGGAAGTGGGGCGATTATCATCAACTCGCTTTTACACATCCAATTTCGAAATCATCTAGTATGTTAGCGTTACTCGCTTTTAATCGTGAGAAACCAGTTCCAATTGGCGGAAGTCAAGTTACCGTTCAAGCAGCGAGTTACGGCGATAACGGCATTGTAAATCACGGGGCTTCTTGGCGATTTGTTATTGATACGAAAGATATGTCAAACGGTTATCATATCGTAGGGCCAGGACAATCGGGACATTTTAGAAGCGATTGGTATCATGATCAAATAGATGATTGGGTAAGTGGAACGTATCATACGACTACATTGAATACGGAGGGAATAGAGGGGAAGGTGCTAAATTTAGAACCGAAGTGATAGGGTGTTTTTGTTTGTGGAGGGACTAGTAATAATCTTTTTGATAATGAAAGCTTATCATTTAGAACATAACCCAGTTCTTAAATAATTTTAACAGCCAGCCTACTATCATTTAATTTGATAGTAGGCTGTTTCCATCTTCGAAATACGCTGTAGCAACTTCTTCAGGATTACGATTATTTCCACATGCTGCAAGTGCTGTAACAAATAAAGCCATTACAACTATTAACATGATTATTCCAGTTTTGAGGGGAATTAGTTAACAAAGACCAGGTATTATTTGCAACAGAACGGTCCCTCTGTACCCCTTGTTTCGTCATTTTTCTACGCTATCCAACTTGACAAATGTTTTTTTATCAAACTACAATGAAAATCATTATCAATAATATAGGGAGGATACTTTTGTCAATAAATGAAAAACAATATATTTATAGGTTAATAACCAGATCTTGTTAAGTCGTATGTACTATTTTTAGTTTAGCGTTGCCCAGAATGTACACCAATTAATCTCGCGAATTACAAGAAAACTATTATTGAAATGAGGCGTGCATTGTGAAGTTGGACGTGAATGAGTTAGCAGAGTATCTTGCCAATAATCCTTTCCGAGTAGAAGGAGTATATCGTTATGCTAAAAATCCAGGTGTGCCTTGTGCTGAGTCTACAGATTCTTTCCCAGGATTTGTATTTCCACTTACAGGGAAGACGCAATTTCAATTTAATGGTATGCCGTATATCCTTTCCCCAGGAAAAGTTATACATGGGGGTGCAAAAATGACATTAGCCCATAAAATGCTTGGTGAAATAAACTGGGAATATATTCTTGTTTTATATCAGATAAGCAATTCAGAACGAGAAGACTCTGGCTTTACTCATCAGCATTTTGAATTATTAACAGGACAATCTCCTCGTCTTGTCGAATTACTTATGCGTCTTTGGGATGTGTATAATCAGCGTGGAGGCATTTCGATGCTTCAGACCGAAATGCTGTTTCGCGAAGCGTTGAATGAAGCTTTATTAAGTGTTGTCAATAGAGAAAACAACTATGAGTCGCATACTTTATTCGAACGAATATCTAGTTACGTTCGCAAATACTATTATAAAGATATTACAATACATACGCTTACAGAACAAAATAATGTTAATCGAAATCGTCTTTCTTACGTGTTTAGAAAGCATGCAGGTATGGGGCCAGCAGAATATTTATTGAACTATCGTATAAAGATGGCTCAAAAAATGTTATGTACAAGTGGTGTGCCTGTACAACAAATTGCGCAGGCTGTTGGAATCGCAGACCCTTTTTATTTTAGTAGAGTTTTCAAGAAGCGAGTTGGCATTTCGCCTACTAAATATCGCGAGAAGTTCATCAATAATCCATACTAATGTCAACAGGGGTCCATTCTTATTTGAAAATCACTGTTCTATACTTATGGAGAGTTAAAGGAAACATTGGATTGAAAGAACTTTCATTGAAATCACTCCTTTGTACTGTCTGAATGAAAAGTTCTGGCCGAAGCATTTTCTTTTTAAGCGTAATGACGACTTTTTTACTTAGATTATTGTAATATAGTGGAAGTTAAAAATGAGGAGGGATTATTATCCATTACCAACCTATTAAACTAAATGACGAGTTATCTAAAATTAACGATTATTGGTATCCACGAGTGATTGGTGAAATGAATGATGATCAAATTCAGCTTTTTAAAGCTAATGGAGATTTTATATGGCATGAGCATCCTAATACGGATAAGCTATTTATTGTGCTTGAAGGGGAGATGTTCATCGATTTCCGTGATGGACAGGTGAAAATTTCTAAGGGCGAGATGTTTATTGTCCCGAGAGGCGTTGAGCATAAACCTTTCACTGAAAAGGAATCCCACATCATGTTGGTAGAGCCTAAAAGGGAAATGGATTGATAATCGTAAAAAGATAAAAAAGGAGCGGAAATCCGTTCCTTTTTTATTTATCTTACTATTTTTAGGGGCTTAGTATGAGTAAGATGTGAATAAAGGATGAATAGCATTTTTATCAATAAAAATTTATTGGATTTTTTGTGGAATATATATGAAACGTTGTATAAAATAATCAAGAAAGCCAAAAATTATAGGGGGAAAGTTGTGAAGAAAAATAAGAGTTTAATAAGTTTTTTAGGAGTGTTTATTATGTTGTTTTCTTTTTGTTTTCAAGGAAATGTACAGGCAGATGTAAATACTGTTCAATCTGGAAAAATCAAATCAGGAAACGTAACAGTATGGGAAGTTGGAAATGTAGCGAAAGTATTAGCGGATGTGGAGCGCTTAAATTTAAATACAGTAAATGTACCGATTCAAGTAGATATCCCAAATGTGACTTCTACTAACATGGTAATTAATCAAGCGCAAAAGCAACAAGCTATAATTTTAATTCAAGAATTATTAAAGCGTAATATTCAAGTTATAGTGGAACCGTTCCCGTATATTCAACAGGGGAATGTTGGAGAGACAGAATGGAACCCAAGTAACATTAATGATTTCTTCTGGAATTGGAAGACGGTTATTCTGCAAGATATTTTTAATTCCATTACAAGTAAATACAATGTGTATGGACTAAAGATTGCTTCTAATTTCGTGAATATGGAGTATGCAGAAGGATACTGGAGCGATACAATTGATTTTGTTCGTAATCAGTATAAAGGAAATGTTTTGTATCAAATGAACTGGTGGTTAACAGCAAGTTGGGACTCTTCTTATGAAGCGAAGTTTAAAGAAAAAATCAATCGCCCGTATTTAAAAAAGGTGGATATTGTTAGCATAGATAGTTGGTTTGAAGTTTCAGGAAAAAGGAATCCAACATATGAAGAAGTGAAACAAAGTTTATTTGCGACAACAGTATATAATCGTGGGCAAAATGTTGTTCAGCAATTGGAACAATTACATAATGCAACAGGAAAGCCAGTTTACTTCGGTGGATTTAACGTTCCAGCACGTGAACTTGGATTACAAAATCCATGGAATCCAGATGTTTCAAATGTGTTTTCGAAAGATGTACAATTAAATGGATGGCGTGCTTACCGCGATGTATTAGAACCGAAACCATATTTTAAAGGTTTTTCAATTTGGTTTATTGGCTCTAATGATAGTACACATCCGTATCAAATACATAGTAAAGAAGCAGAGGCAGTTATTAACGGGTGGTACCGAAAATAAATTTTATAAAATAGGTAAGTTTTAAAGTTTACTACATATATTTCTAGTGAAAGGCCTTTCACCATCTTATCACCTAGGGGGCAATCATAATGAAATTTTTGTCTTACCTTACAGTAATTTTGGTGATTCTTGGCGGTTTGAATTGGTTATTTGTAGCGTTAGATTACAATGTAGTTGAGAAATGGTTTGGTTCTATGCCGGCGCTTGTGGACACTATTTATTGGCTCTTTGGTCTTTCTGCTATTTATCAAATCTTTGATCGGTTCTTTACGAACGACTAGCTATTATTATTCTATTATTAGAGTGTTAAGTACGATTATGTACTTAACACTTTTTTATGTATAAATAAAAAGTCTGCACTTGCAAGCGATTCCATCGCGTCTTGCGCCGTAATAATAGAAAACAAATTGACCGTATATTATATTTTAGGTTATAATTCAGAAAGTTTAAAAAATAATCAAATGAGAAATAGGGAGGTTATGAGGGTAATGGAGAGAGTCTATAATTTTTCAGCAGGACCATCAATACTCCCTTTGCCAGTTTTAGAGAAAGTGCAAAAGGAGCTTTTAAATTATAACGGGACAGGCATGTCTATTATGGAAATGAGTCATCGATCTTCTTATTTTCAAAGTATTATAGAGGAAGCAAGTAACTTACTTCGTGAATTAATGAGCATCCCTGATGAGTATGAAGTTTTATTTTTACAAGGCGGTGCGTCATTACAATTCTCTATGATACCACTGAACTTAATGAATACGTATAAAAAAGCTGGATACGTATTAACTGGCTCATGGTCTAAAAAGGCACTACAAGAAGCCGAAAAAGTTGGGGAAGTACAAGTGATTGCTTCTTCTGAAAAAGAGAATTTTACTACGATTCCTAAACTGGACGGTTTATTAAATGATGAAAAACTAGATTATGTACATATTACAACGAATAATACAATTGAGGGGACAAAATATGTGGACATTCCACATGTAGAAAGAGTGCCGCTCGTTGCGGATATGTCCTCAAATATTTTATCAGAGCGATATGATGTTTCGAAGTTTGGTCTTATATATGCGGGGGCGCAAAAGAATTTAGGACCTGCGGGCTTAACGATTGCTATTATAAAAAGAGATTTAATTGGGGGAGCAGATCGCTCTTGTCCGACAATGTTAAATTATGAAACTTACAGTAAAAATAACTCCTTATATAATACACCGCCATCCTTTAGTATTTACGTAACAAAACTTGTACTAGAGTGGTTGAAAGAGCAAGGCGGAGTATCTGCGATTGAAGAACAAAATAAAATGAAATCTTCACTTCTTTATCATTTTTTAGATGAATCTAAATTGTTTACTTCACCAGTTGACCCTGCGTATCGATCACTTATGAACATTCCATTTACAACACCGTCAGAAGAACTTAACAATGAGTTTTTACAAAAAGTGAAGGAACGCGGTTTCGTTACGCTAAAAGGACATCGCTCAGTCGGCGGTATGCGTGCAAGTATTTACAATGCGATGCCAGCACACGGCGTACAACAATTAGTAGATTATATGAAGGAATTTGAGCTTGAGAATAGATAGGGAGATGGGGATATGTTTCGTGTTCAAACGTTAAATCAAATTGCAGAAAAAGGTTTACAAGTTTTTACTGAAGAATGTTATGAAGTAGGGGATAAAATCAATCACCCAGATGGAATTTTGCTTCGTAGCTACTCTTTACATCAAGAAGAGTTTTCAAAAGACTTAAAGGCGATTGCAAGAGCTGGCGCTGGTGTAAATAATATTCCTGTCGAGCGATGTACAGAAAAAGGAATTGTAGTATTTAACACGCCGGGGGCAAATGCAAACGCCGTAAAGGAACTCATTATTGCCAGTCTTATTATGTCTTCACGTAACATTATTAATGGTGTAAGTTGGACGAAAAACTTAGAGGGTGAAGAAGTACCACAGCTTGTTGAATCAGGAAAAAAACAATTTGTTGGATCAGAAATTGCAGGGAAACGTCTAGGTGTTATCGGACTTGGCGCAATCGGTGCTTTAGTTGCGAACGATGCGTTAGCGTTAGGGATGGATGTTATCGGATATGATCCTTATATTTCAGTTGAAACAGCTTGGCGTCTTTCTACACATGTGCAAAGAGCGTTTAGCCTTGATGAAATTTTTGCAACGTGTGATTATATTACACTGCATATTCCTCTTACGAATCAAACGAAGGGGATTATTGGGGAACACGCTGTAGAGAAGATGAAAAGAGGGATGCGTCTATTTAATTTCTCTAGAGGAGAACTTGTAGATGAAAAGGTTCTTCAAAAAGCATTAGAAGAAGATATTATTACACATTACGTAACGGACTTCCCAAATGAAAATGTAATAAAGATGAAAAATGTAACAGCGACGCCTCACCTTGGTGCATCTACGTCTGAATCAGAAGAAAATTGTGCAGTAATGGCAGCACGTCAATTACGTGAATATTTAGAGACAGGAAATATTCGTAATTCAGTAAACTATCCAAACGTAGAGCTACCGTATATCGGAAAGAAACGAATTACAATTATGCATCAAAACGTTCCGAATATGGTAGGGCAAATTACAGGATGCTTAGCGGAACATCATATTAATATTGCCGATATGATTAATCGTAGTAAACATTCTTGGGCATACACAATGATTGATATCGATAACGGAATTGATGATATAATAAAAGAGAATATTGTAGAAAATATAAGCAAAATTACAGGTGTTGTAGCCGTTCGAATGATTGTGTAAAGGAGAGAGGAATGTGGCAAAAATACGACCGTTTCGGGCCATTCGTCCAGTAGAGGAAAAAGCGGCACAAGTGGCAGCTTTACCGTATGACGTATTAAATAGTGAAGAGGCGAGGGAAGTTGTAAAAGGGAATCCATATTCTTTCTTACATGTTGATAAAGCAGAAATTGATTTAGACCCGGCACTTTCACCGTATGATGATCGCGTATATGAAACAGCGGGCGAAAATTTAAATCGTTTTATACGAGAAGAAGTGTTCGTTCAAGACGAAGAGCCAGCACTATACATTTATGAACTGACAATGCAAGGAAGAACGCAGTCAGGCCTTGTCGTTTGTACATCTATTGATGAATACAAAGATGATACAATTAAAAAACATGAAAGAACACGTCATGAAAAAGAACTAGATCGTATTCGCCACGTAGATGTGTGTGACGCAAATACAGGTCCGATCTTTTTAACGTACCGTACAAAAGATGAAGTAAAGCATTTAATTAGAAGCTGGAAAGAAGAACATGCGCCAATTTATACATTTACAGCAGAAGACGGTGTTAAGCATTTTGCGTGGAAGATTGCAGATGAAGATGTAATTACGACTTTAGTAAACGCATTTGGAGATATTCCTAATCTTTATATTGCAGATGGGCATCACCGTTCTGCATCAGCTGCAAAAGTAGGACTTATGCGAAGAGAACAATATCCAAATTACACAGGAGAAGAGGAATTTAATTTCTTCTTATCCGTTCTATTCCCTCACGATGAATTATCAATTTGGGACTATAACCGAGTTGTGAAAGATTTAAATGGCTTATCAGAGGAACAGTTTTTAAATCAAATTACGCAGTACTTTTATGTAGGAGAAGCACCTGTTTCTCCGTATAAACCAAATGAGCCAAAAACATTTGGTATGTATGTAAATGAGAAGTGGTATAAGCTTACTGTGAAAGAGGAAACATTTGATGCGAATGATCTTGTTAGAGGTTTAGATGTATCTATTCTGCAAGACCATTTATTAAGCCAAGTGCTTGAAATACATGATCCGCGATCTGATTCACGTATCGATTTTGTCGGAGGAATTCGCGGATTAGAAGAACTAGAACGCCTTGTGAACAGCGGTGAATACAAAGCAGCATTCTCATTATATCCGACATCTATGGAAGATTTATTAGCAATCGCAGATGCCGGAGAAGTCATGCCGCCAAAATCAACGTGGTTTGAACCGAAACTGCGTAGCGGGTTGTTTGTACATTCTTTAAAATAAATAGACTTCTTTAGTTAGAAAAACCGAAATGATTTTTAGTTTCGGTTTTTCTTATTTTACAAGTGTTTTTGAGGAGGGGTATGGATGAAATTGCAAGTAGGCGAAAAAATCACCTTTGAACGAACTTTTACGAAAGAGGATGTTGCGTTATTTACAGAAGTATCGAAAGATGAAGGCGTTCATCATGTTACACCAGATGAGCAGGGAAGATTTGTTGTACAAGGGCTGTTAACATCAACATTGCCTACAAAAATTGGCGGTGATTATAACGTACTAGCTCGCAAAATGGATTTTGAATTTTTACGTCCTGTTTTTAGCGGCGATACGATTCGTTGTGACGTAACTATTGAACAATTTGAGCCTGATGAAAAAAATCGCACAAAAATTATTGCGACGTTTATATGTAGGAATCAACTTGAAAAGGAAGTTATGAAGGGGAGTTTTTCG
Source organism: Bacillus sp. PSXD-155 (assembly GCF_049310765.1). NCBI lineage: Bacteria > Bacillati > Bacillota > Bacilli > Caryophanales > Bacillaceae > Bacillus > Bacillus sp. PSXD-155. The sequence goes on from NZ_JBMOWC010000015.1 coordinate 120,081, forward strand.
GGGATTATTCTTTAATTAGTAAAAAAAGAAATGAATAGGTGGGGGCATGATGTCTCTAGGGCGTAGATTTTTAATTCCCCCATGAAGAAAATTTTATGCATTGCTGAATACTGATAATATACTCTGTTCATTTTTAACTTGAATAAACTCGTCAACAAAAAGGACATTCCTAGTATTACAAGAAATGTCCTTTCCACTAAATTATAAGGTATTTTGCTGAAATTCAAACTCTAAAATTAGTTTACTAGTTTGACCTGTAAACTGATAATTATAGGATCCTCTCAGGTTTTCTAAGTTACCGGTAGCTTTAATAATTGTTCCTGGGGAATCTAAATTTCCTTTATCAAATATTCCTTGCTCTAGAGCTGTAAATGTCCCTTGTTGCCCCTTATAAATCCCTTCAAAGTGTAAAAATCCAGAAATTTTAGCAGTAGCTAAGTGACCATCATTTATATTTGAGTCTAAATAATATAATAAGTATTCAACAAAAGCCTTTCCTTTTAATTCCCCATCAATATCATATTCGACATGAGCAATATTAATAGGGAAATCTTTTTTATTATCATCGATTGGTTTTTCATCCCACTTACTTACTGTAAATGTTACTTCCATACACGTAATCTCCCTCCAATTATATACTTTTAAAAAGTACCAATTCACAGACATATCTCATAGGAGTGTTTTTATTCATTCCACGCCACTTTCCAAAATAGAGAAAGATCCATTTTCACAATTAATTTCTGCCATTGCACCGTAAGGTAAAATAAACTTCGGTTCAGTATGGCCAAAATTTAAATTATAAAGAATCGGCAAATCTTCTAAGTTATGTTCCTTCATAACCTGTAATATTTCCTGTTTATATTCTTCATAGTATTGTTCATCTTTCGGTTTACCAAAAATGATTCCTTTTGCTTTTTGCAGAATACCTTGTGCTGCATAATTTCGTAACCAATATTTTATATAACTTGGTTCTGGATGATCTTCAGAAGTTTCAAAGAAGAGAATACTATTCTCCCAATGTTTTTTCTCAGGCCAAAGTTCCGTTCCTTTTGCAAATTCCAATACTTCAATACAACCACCAATTAAGCGCCCCTGTACAGTGGTAGAGCCTTGAAGTAGCTCATATCCATTGTTTTGCTGCATCGTACGTCTTGTATCCTTATTTATTTCAATCCATTCTAAATGCTCACTTGTCCATTCATGAGCTGGTTGAATCTCTCCAATCGTTTCATTTGAAAAGAGAGTACGATTTACCATTTCAATTGTATATGGATCCATCTCTACATTTTCGGCAAAGTCGGTCAAAATTGCTGGACCGTATAAAGAGGAAAGCCCTGCTTTATGGCAAAATAAATGTGAAATAGTAACGTCAGAGTACCCCATAAAAATTTTCGGGTTTTCGCGTATCACATTAAAATCTATATAGGGAAGTAACCGGATGCTATCTTCACCGCCAATATTCGCGATAATTGCTTTCACGCGTGTATCTTTAAATGCTGTCATTATATCTTCCGCACGATCCTCTGGATTGTTATAAAGGTATTCGCTACCTTTTAAGCTATTTGGCATTGGGATAACCGTAAGACTAAAAACTTCTTCTAATCTTTTTACTCCTTGTTCATATCGCCATCTTATTTCAGAATCACCTGCACCGCCCCATGAAGGACTTACTGTTGCTACGATATCTCCTGGCTGTAATCTCTTTGGCTTTATTAACATATGAATCCCGCTCCTATATAATTTAATGAACTACGGCTATACAAACCGTAGAGTTGAAGAACATTGTACATGACATTAGTTTCTCCGCCTTCAATAAGTTCACCTGCTGTAATTTGAGAATTTAGTATTAGTGCTGAATATAGGAATAATCTACAAATATTTTTTGCTAAAATTTATATTTGAAAATCACAGTATGCATCATTGCATGAGGAAAACGGTTGTTATTTTTACAACCTGTAACTATAATGATTACAGGTTGGTCGATACCAATCAAAAAAATAAAATCATCATGAATGGAGATGTTACATATGGGTATGAAAAAAATAATTTTAGCAGGTGCTTTAGGGATCGCAGCATTATCAGGAACAAATGTACCAGGATTAGAACTAACAAAAGCGAGTGCAGCTTCTATTGAATCGAATTTCTCGACGTTAGAAGGACGAGTAGTAGAAGTAGATAACGGTGTGATTGTTGTAAAATCTAAGCAATATGAGGAACCTGTTAGTGTGTATATTGATTCACTTTCAAACGTGAAAGTAGGAGATGAAGTAAAAGCTACTGGATCTATGATGCGTAATTTTACAGAATATATGGTTGCAACTGCAGTTGAAAATACAACAAACAAGTTAGGTATGCACATGAAAGAAGATGGCTCACCTAATTATGTAATTGGAGAAGTATCAAAAGTAGGAACGATGGAAGATGAGGGAGACGGTGCTACTAAATATGTTGTAGTTGAGTATCCATCGCTAAATGGGAAGAAAGATATTATTGATGTTTTCTTAACAAAGGGACAAGTATTTAATGTGGGTGAGAAAGTGAAAATTGATATGAAGTATGTAGGGTGGGGCGGAAGTTCTATTAACTGGAACACAGTTGACCATATTGAAAAAGTTCATGAAGCAAAGACGAACGTTGAAAATAATGATGATGTATGGATTTGGTCTTAATAAGGCGAGTATAAGTCGTTATTTGCAATTTTCTCCAAACAATACATGTAAAAACTAAATGTATCATGCAGTACCCATCTAATTATCATTGCGTATGACAATTAGATGGGTACTTTTTTATTTGAAATTTGTGCAAGTCAATGTTCAGCATTTCTTTTTAAGAGTAAATTACGGGTGAAATCAAAACTTTATTTGCAGTACATAATAAATAATGTTGATTTTTTATCTTATATTAAAATAAAAACAAACCACTGTTCGATTTGAATATTCCACGATATAATAGTGAGAGTTTATGACAGAATAAATATTTACATAAGAAGTGAGGTACTGTATGAAGAAAAGAACGACAGACATTATTTTTATTATTATCGGTGCATTTCTTTTTGCGTTAGGTGTCAATTTGTTTGTTATCCCGAATGAGTTTGGTGAGGGCGGGGTAACAGGTATCACGATTATTACGTACTATTTATTTGAATGGTCACCGGGTTTAGTTAACTTAATTTTAAATGCGATTTTGTTAATAGCCGGTTATAAATTTTTAAATAAGATTACAACAATTTATACAATCATTGCTGTAGTTACAAACTCACTATTTCTTCATTTGACAGAAGGCTGGACGATTGCTTCGGATGAAATGCTCGTAAATGCCATTTTCGGAGGAATATTTATTGGATGCGGGATTGGTCTTATTATTCGCGTTGGCGGAACAACTGCAGGTACTACCATCTTAGCAAGGATGACACATAAATATTTAGGATGGAGCATTAGCTACGGTCTACTGTTCTTCGATTTAATTGTTGCGTTTTCATCGTATTTCATCATTGGTGCAGAAAAACTGATGATAACAATTATTATGTTATATGTAGCAACGAAAGTGATGGAGTTTGTAATTGAAGGTTTAAATCCGAAGAAAGCCATTACGATTATTTCTGATAATCCCAATGAAATTGCCGGGAAGGTAACTACCTTAATGGGCAGAGGGGTTACTGTGTATTCAGGTCATGGCTATTACACGAAAACTCCGAAGGAAATTCTTTATGTTGTTATTAATAAGCAAGAAGTAGTGAAGCTAAAACGGATTGTTCAAACTACAGATCCGGCGGCGTTCATCGCTATACACGATGTTCGTGATGTGTTCGGAGAAGGATTTGTTGATATTTCGAAGGCTTAGAAATTATTTTTGATTAAAATAATCTTAATACTAAAACGTAAGAATCTATTTTGAATAATCTTTTTTCAAAATAGATTCTTTTTCTTTTTCTTGCAAAAAATCTAATTGTTTCTTAATGTAGTGATGTAGAAGGATGAACGAGAGAGGGTTTAATGAAGATGATACATATTTTATTAGCTGATGACGATAAACATATTAGAGAGTTGTTGCATTATCATTTACAAAAAGAGGGATTTAAAGTTTTTGAGGCGGAAGATGGAAAGGTAGCGCAAGACGTATTAGAGAAGGAAAATATTCATCTTGCGATCGTAGACATTATGATGCCATTTGTTGATGGCTATACGTTATGTGAAGAAATACGGAAGTATCATGATATTCCTGTTATTTTATTAACTGCGAAAGACCAGTTAGTGGATAAAGAAAAAGGCTTCATTTCTGGTACAGACGATTATATTGTGAAACCATTTGAACCAGCTGAAGTGATTTTCCGTATGAAAGCTTTATTACGTCGTTATCAAATGCTGAGTGCAGATATTATTACGTTGCACGGAACGACAATTGATCGAAAAGGTGTGGAAGTAAAGTGTAACGGTCAAACAATTTTGCTTCCTTTAAAGGAATTTGAGCTATTATCACAACTTGCTAGTTATCCTGGAAGAACATTTTCAAGAGAAGAGCTAATTGAATTAGTATGGGGAATGGATTTTGAAGGGGACGAACGAACGGTTGACGTTCATGTGAAGCGGCTGAGAGATCGTTTCTCAAAACGAACGGATGATTTTCAAATTACGACAGTGCGCGGACTCGGGTATAAGTTGGAGTTGAAATAAGATGAAATCACTATATTCTAGATTTGTATTTATGACGGTCGGCATTATGCTACTTAGTAGTATTATCGGCTTTTTATTAACGAACGTATATTATCAAGTGAAGTTAAAACCGTATAACAGTGAAAAGATTTTAAAGTATGCTGAAGAAGTTAAATCGTTATATGAAAAGCAAAGTGAAGAAAATCAAGAGGCGTACTTACATTCTATCGCAAAGTTAGGGTATGAAATTTATATTGTCGATGATCAAAAGAATGGAAAGCGTATCGGCAATGCGTTTCGTAAGACGTCTATTAGCGATGCTACTGTTCATAAAGTATTGCAAGGAGAAACGTTTAATGGTGTTTCCACCTATCCAACTCGTCTCTTTATTACAGGGTTTTTCGATAATGAATTAATAAACAGTGTCGGTGTACCAGTGCAACACGGTGATAAACAGTACGCATTATTTATTCGTCCTGACATTCAGAACCAATTTGGTGAGATGAGAATTTTCTTAGCGGTATTACTTGGGTTTATCGTATTATTAAGTATTATTTTTATAGCGATTGCAGCAGGTTATATCGTTCGCCCAATCCGTAAATTTACGAAGGCTACGCAAAAAATTGCGAGTGGGGAATATAAAATTGAATTAGACGTAAAACGAAAAGATGAAATAGGAACGTTATCTACGAGCTTCCAAAAGATGACGAAAAGTATTAAAGAACTAGATGAAATGAGACAAGAATTCGTTTCGAACGTTTCACATGAATTTCAGTCGCCGCTTTCTTCTATACAAGGTTTTTCGAAGACGTTGCAAACAGAAAAGATGAGTGAGGAAGAAAGAAATCATTACTTACAAATTATTGAGGGCGAAAGTAAGCGAATGTCTAGTTTATGTAAACAGTTACTTACGCTCGCTTCATTAGATAAGGAGGAAAAGGTTTTACAAATAAAAGACTTTTCCTTACAAAAACAAATTAAAGACGTCATTTTTATGCTTGAATGGAAATGGCGGGAAAAAGATATCGCCGTTGAATTTGATGTGCCGGACATTACAATTCAAGGTGATGAAAACTTACTTCATCAAGTATGGAGTAACATTTTCACGAATAGCATTAAGTTTTCAAACGATGGTGGAACGATTGAGTTTTTCGTGGAAGAGTTAGAGTCTAGCGTTATAATTTCTATATCAGACAACGGAATCGGTATGGAAAAAGAAGAAATGGATCGTATTTTTGACCGTTTTTACAAAGTAGATACAGCAAGGGCAAGAAACGTAGAAGGTAGCGGTTTAGGATTATCAATCGTGCAGAAGATTGTTGAACTGCATAAAGGGACCGTTTCGGTATATAGCACGAAAGGGGAAGGGACGACTGTTCGGGTGGAGCTTCCTAAATAGATAGAAGAGGCTGTTTGGGAACAGCCTCTTCTTTTTTTGTCGCTAGTATACGTGTAAAATGAAAAAATATGAGTCATTTTAATTGCATAATCGGATGAGTTTATGGAGTGGGATTAGGAGGAAGTTTATTTAAAAATGTAGAATCTCTACAGAGTTAGAGGGAGTGTATTAAAACTTGAACTGTGTAGGGAGGAAATTACTTTGGAACGAATTGACTTGTTATTAAACGTACTAGATTCAACATTCGACAAAGAGAGTTGGTATGCACCGTTTAAACATGCTATAGAAGGACTTACAGCTGAACAGGCTATGTGGAAACCAGCTGGAGAGACAACGAATACCATTTGGGAGAATGTTAATCATCTCACTTATTACAAAGAAAGACTTGCTGCAAACTTGGAAGGACGTGAATGGACACATAATCTTGACGGTAATGACACCTTTTATCTTACTAAGCAATCTAATAATGATACGGAATGGAAGGAAGTCGTTGAACGCTCTGAAAATGCTCAGCGTAATTTAAGACAGGTATTAAGTGCAATTTCTGAAAGAGAGCTTGAACAAAATTCACTTGAAGGTAAATTACTGGACATCATGCTTCATGATGCTTATCATACAGGCCAAATTATTCAATTAAGGAAAATGCAGGGGGCATGGCCAGCAAAACGTTGATTGAACGTTTTAGATCGTTCTATTAAAGGCGTTATTATTGAATAAAACTTAACATCCAAGCATAACCCCGTTCTAAATTTAGAACGGGGTTATGCTTGTTTCTGCTATAAAGCCGCACCTTTCCCGCGTTCTTCCTTAAACCGAAGCTCAAAAGTATCCGCTGTAATTTCATCAGCTTTTGGAAAAGCCCGTAATTTCGGATGAAGTAGCCATACGAGGGAAATGAATAAAATCCCAATGCTAGCAAGCGCGAAAATAAGTTGGCTACTATATACATTCGCAGTGTATCCGCCAATTAAAGAGCCGAGCGGCATAGCAATTGTGCCCATGCTCCGTGTGACTGAATTGATGCGCCCAAGATATTGGTTTGGAATTACAATTTGACCAATAGTTGCAAATAATATGTTGGTCGCACCAATTGGTATCCAAGCTAAGCCGAATAAAAAAATGGATAACCATTGAAACGGTACAACCGTAGAGAGAAACCAAAAGAAAGCGCCAGTCGCAAAGCTAATAATGGAGACACGGCCAACATTATGTTTACCAACCCATGAACTGAATAGTGCTCCAATTAAACAACCGGCGGATATAGCGGCTAAAAAGAAACCATATAATTTCACACCGCCTAAAGAATCAGCGAAAGAAGGGAGTATTGCCATCGTCATACCGATTGAAAAATTAGCGACAACGGAACCGATTAAGAAGACACCCATCAATGAACGAAAGACGATTGAAAAGCCTTCTTTTAAATCAGAGAAATATTGCTTAGTTGAAAGTGTTGTGTCTGCTTCAGTTTGTTTTGGCATTTTTAATGAAAAGAACAAAAGGGCAGTAATCGCGAATGTAAAAGAGTCGATCACATATAAAGTGATTGCGCCAAATAGTGCTACTAATATTCCAGAAAGAGTCGTACAAATTAAATCAATGCCTTGATATGCAAATGAGAAGAGTGAATTTCCTTTTAATAATTGTGTTTTATGCAGTAGAAGTGGTGAAGCTTTTGATTGTGCGGGATAGGCGAATTGTTCGATAAAAGCTACGATTGGCATGATGATGAGTAGTAGTTGGACTGTTAATAGGTCGAAGTAGTGTGTAATAGGAATGATTAAAATAAGAATGCATTGCAAAACTTGTGTGATGACGAGGGTGTTTTTTATCGACCATCTATCAACGAATGGACCAGTAAGAAATTGTAATGCAGAAGGTAATAACGTAAGGGAACCAGCCAATCCAGAATAAAAAGGATTACCACTTAGCTTATATACGAGCCACATCGCGGCTACATAATACAAGCTATCTCCTATGTTTGTAAAAATTCTCCCTAAAAATAATAAGAGGAAATTCCGGTTTTTTAATATGTCCACTTTATCTACTCCTTTATAATAATTTTATTCGGTAAAATAAAATTGACCGTCTCGGTAAAAAAAATCGTATTACGATTTTTCTTTTTCTTCTTTAACAAATTGCTGCATTGTTCTCTCAGCGATTTGAAGTGCAGTAGTAGAAATATAATAAGGTTTACTATTCGGATCTTTATCTGCACCTTTTGTGATTTCGTTTAATTCAGCCATTAATTCATAAAACTTTTTTACCCACACTTGAAATTGTTCTGGCGTAGCATCAAATTCCCAGCAGGATGAAACGTAATTCCACTTAGCTGGATCTTCACTTGCATTTTGTAATGTAAAAGCTTCTTCTGGTGCAGAGAGAATTTGGCTTTTCGTTCTTTCTATCATTTGTAAAAAGATTTGGCGACCTGATTCGCTTAATATTTCTAAATGAGGTAATAGATCTGCGGCAGGGGTGAAGCCTTTAGCGACAGATTGATAAAACTTTTGAATAATCCCATTCTTTTCTTCTGTATAAACGATCTCTATAAGCCCATTCTTTTCTAATTCTTTTAAATGATAATGAATTTTCGCCCTTGAAATGCCGAATTTCTCAGATAGTAATTGTCCAGTATAAGGACGTTCACATAGACGTATCATCATTTCGGCACGTAGTGGATCGCTTAAGGCTTTTAGTTGGCTATAAGTAGTTAGTGTTAATACGGGCTTCAACATGATCAACTCCTTGAATTAAATTACTCGGTCAATATTATTTGACTGAATTGTATCAAGGATTTTATTTATTTTCAATACTTTCAGAAAATTTATTTTTTTACTCTGTAACCTTCTGTTCATATTCCGTTCATATTTCTTTTTTATGATTAGTGCATAGAAAGAAAGAGGAAGGAGCGAGCATAATGTTTTTAGCTCTGCGTGAATTGAAACAATCAAAATTAAGATACGGATTAATCGGACTCATTATGGTGTTATTATCATTTTTAGTCCTTGTTATTTCAGGATTAGCAAATGGATTATCATATGATAATGCTTCATCGATTCAAAATATGGAGGCAAATAAGTTCGTTTTAGCAGATGATGCGGAAAATAAATTACTTCGTTCACAAATTAAGAAAGACGATGTAGATAACGTAGTAAATCAAGTAGGTGACAAAGAGGCAGTTCCGTTTCGTGTGAAAGTTTCAACATATGAAAAGAAAGATAGTTCGAAAAAGGTTGATATCGCTATTTTCTCAAGCGAACGAGATTCATTTTTAGAACCGAACATTGTAAAAGGTGAGAAATTAGGTACAGCAAACAACGAGATGGTTGCTGATGAATCGATTAAAGAGAAGGGAATCGATATTGGAGATACAATTATCGATCCTGTTTCAAAGAAAGAATTTACAATCGTCGGATTTACGAAAGATCAAATGTTTAGCCATACACCAGTCGTTTATGTAAATGAAGACGTATGGGGATCTATTTCACAACCAAACCAAAAAGATTATAGTGCAATTGCACTTAACACAGATAAAGAAATTAAAAATGCTCACGTTATCGATAAAAAAGAAGTACTGCAAAGTATTCCAGGATTTAAAGAAGAGCAAGGAACATTAACGATGATCATTGCGTTCTTACTTGTGATCGCTGCGTTATTAATCGGTGTATTCTTCTATGTTATTACACTACAAAAAACACAGCAATTAGGTGTATTAAAAGCAATTGGTACAAAGAACTCATATTTAGCAAATAGCTTAGTCGTACAGGCGTTATTCTTATCAGTCGTTGCGATGGTAATTAGTATCGTTCTTGTACAAGGGTTAGAACAAATTTTACCAGCGGGTATGCCGTTCTTATTAACAACACCGATGATTGCACAATACGCAGCAATCTTTATCGTAATTAGTATTTTAGGAACACTTATTTCGTTATACCAAGTATTAAAAGTTGATGCATTAGAAGCAATTGGAGGCGGGATGTAATGACTTCATTATTGAAATTAGACAAAGTAAGTAAAGTGTACGGAGAAGGGAATACGGAAGTAACAGCCCTTCATCCGATGTCGCTTGATGTGAAAGCTGGAGAGTTTATCGGCATCGTCGGTCCTTCTGGATCAGGGAAAAGTACATTATTATCAATCGCGGGTGCACTATTATCACCGTCAAAAGGGGATATTTACATTCGTGAGCAAAATATTACGAAGCTATCAGAAAAGGAAATGACAGACATTCGTTTGAAAAAAATCGGCTTCATTTTCCAGTTCGCAAATCTTGTTCCATATTTAAATGTAAAAGAACAATTGCTTTACATTGCAAAGCTTAAAAAAGAAAACAAACAAGAATCAGAAAAGCGTGCGGATCATTTACTAGCAGCATTTGGATTAGGAGAAAGAAAAAATCATTATCCAAATCAACTATCTGGCGGGGAAAAACAAAGGGTAGCAATCGCTCGTGCGTTCATGAACAATCCGGATTTAATATTAGCGGATGAGCCAACGGCGAGCTTAGACTCAAAACGCGCACGTGAAGTCGTAGAAATGATGAAACGTGAAGTGAAAGAGAGCCAAAAAGCAGCGATTATGATTACACATGATGAAAGAATGCTTGATGTATGTGATCGTATATTGACGCTGAGAGATGGACAGTTAATATAAAGAAAAAGGCCAACCGTACATGTGAAGTGACCCCCGAAAGTTAGACAGGTCGTTTCATTAGGCAGCCTCTAGGGTATGAGCCCGGTATTGTACTGGGCTCATACCCTTTAATTTTGCCTTAATTCTTTTATGATTATAGTATTCTATATACTTTGCTAATTCTTGTTTGAAATGTGTTATACTTTCAAATTCTTTTCGATACAGAAATTCCGATTTCATGATACCGAAGAAATTTTCAATAACGGCATTGTCATAACAGTTTCCTTTGCGAGACATACTTTGAGTTATGCCACAATTCTTAAGAGAATGACGGTATTGTTTCATTTGATAGTGCCAACCTTGATCAGAGTGAATGAGGAGTTTATCCGGATCGGTTACACAATAAAGGGCTTGGTCCAACATCGTTGAAACAAGGGAATAGGTCGGTCTGGAACTAATTGTATACGTGATAATTTCACCATTAAATAAATCCAACATTGGTGATAGGTATAACTTCTCCCCAAATAACTTAAACTCCGTAATATCTGTAACCCACTTTTCATTTGGTTTTTCAGCTTGGAAGTTGCGATTTAAAATATTTGGCGCAATTTTCCCAACTGTCCCTTTGTAAGAGCGATATTTTTTCATACGAACCAGACATTTTAACCCTAATTCTTTCATAAGGCGATATACTTTTTTATGATTTACTTTGTGTCCACGATTCATAAGTTCATCACGAATACGACGATAACCATAACACCCATCGTGTTCATTATAAATAGCTTGAATCAGTTCTTTTACCTCCGCATTTGGATCAGGACGATTAAAATGTTTCATCCAGTAATAGTACGTACTACGTGGAATGTTTGCGAGTTGAAGTAACTCCTTGATAGGAAATTCATGCCTTAACTCGTAGATTACTTGCGCTTTGTCTTGTTTGGTGATTTTTCTTTGTTTTGAACTAAGGCATTCAACTTTTTTAAATATGCATTTTCCATACGTAAACGCTCATTTTCCGCTTGTAAGGCTTCGATTGATCCTTCATCTACTGGTTTTATTTTTTTATCTTTCATGGTTGGATGCCCCTTTTTCTTTGATTGTAGGGCATCCAATCCTCCTGTTTCATAAGCTATTTTCCATTTCCGAAGTGTTTCATAAGACGGTATATTGAAAAGTGCCGCTGTTTCTCTGATAGATGTCCCGTGTTCATTCATATAATAAAGTACATCTAGTTTATACTGGGCTGGGTAGAATGTATAGCACTTTTCAAAGGCCTTTTCACCTGAAGACTCATATCGTCTAATCCACTCACGAAGTACGCTAGGGTTAACTCCTATAGATTTAGCAATTATTTTTCCACTTTCTGTACCATCTAAATATCGTTTCACCGCTTGGATTTTTTCTTTTGAAGAAAATTTAGCCATAAAAAATGCACCTCCAATTGTTAGACTGTGTCTAACAATTGGGGTGCACTTCA
>NZ_JBMOWC010000016.1:0-125468 GCF_049310765.1 Bacillus sp. PSXD-155
AATTTTATAAATAAACTCAAAGATATCTTCTCCCCCTACTGTCACAAAAGAAATAATCTATTGCTTATTTCTTTTGTTAAATTGTAATATAATTACAGTATGTGAAATTATATTACATTAACTTTAAAAACGAAGTGAGAATAATCTTCACTTCGCTTTTTTTATTTGCAATCCTTATTAACTTTGCTCAATTCAGTATTTATTTCCACACTCTTCGCTTTTATTTAGTAGGTTTTTCTGATTTTAAAACAATGGAACTTAATGCAGGAACTTTAATTTTATTGTCATGGACAACATAAAGTGGTTTACTTCCCGCCTGCTTCCCGTCTACTAGTACTTTCCAAGGCCCTTTCGATGGAAGTGTTATTTCAACCGCTTCTCTATTTGCATTGTGAGCCACCGTAAAGTATTCATTTTTATTCCCCTCTATTGTATAAGCTACCGTATTTTTCGGGGCACCTATAAATGAAACTTGTGTTTTTATTTGCTCTGCAGATGTCATTCGAAAAGCTGAGTACTTTTTGCGTAATTCTATTAAACCCTTCATATAATCTACTTCATTATTAAACGTTGCACGGCGCAGCCAATCCATCTGGTTAATTGAATCTGGAGATTTGTAACTATTATGATCACCGTATTTCGTCCGCATAAACTCTTGCCCTGCATGTAAAAATGGAATTCCTTGTGATGTTAATAAAATTGAAGAAGACAATTTGTGCATTTGTTTTCGCACTTCATCGTTGTCACCTGGATTAGTTAACTCAAGTTTATCCCATAATGTATGATTGTCATGTGCTTCCACATAAGTTAGCACCTGCTCTGGATCTTGATAGGTAGACGAATTTGTATCGTAGTCAATACCTGCCGTAATACCTTTTTTAATACGATCTTCCATGTTTTCCTTTCCATTTATAAAACCATTTTCCTTCTCCTCAAATACACTACCTTTCAATCCATCACGTATATTATCATTAAAATGAGCAATCCCTTGCATTTTCTCTGCATTTTTTTGATTTGCTTTCAGCTCAGCTGCAAGAGGTGTATTTAAATCCCATCCTTCTCCGTGTAGTATAATAGAAGGGTCAATTTGATTAACAGCTTTACGTATTTCATTCATCGTTTCATAATCATGAATACCCATTAAATCAAAACGGAATCCATCTAAATTGTATTCTTTTGCCCAATATGTGACGGAATCTATCATAAATTTCCTCATCATTTTTCTTTCTGAAGCAGTATCATTTCCTACTCCAGTTCCATTTGCAAATGTTCCATCTTCATTGTAACGATAATAATAACCTGGAACTAACTTATGGAAATTAGATTCAGCAGCGTTATACATATGGTTATATACTACATCCATTACCACACGAAGATTATTATCATGTAGTATTTGAACCATTTGCTTTAATTCAGTTATTCGAACAGTTGGCTCATAAGGATTTGTAGAATAGGAGCCTTCTGGAACGTTGAAATTTTTAGGGTCATATCCCCAGTTATATTGCGGTTCATTTAAAGTCTCTTCATTTACTGAAGCATAATCAAATATCGGTAAAAACTGAACGTGAGTAACACCGAGATCCTTTATATGATCAAGTCCTGTTTTTACACCTTCTGGCCCTTTTGTTCCTTTTTCTGTTACACCTAAATACTTCCCTTTCTGTTTAATACCACTTTCAGGTTGGATGGAAAGATCGCGTATATGTAACTCATAAATAATAGCATCTTCCGGATTTTTAAATTTTGGCTTTTTGTTTGCTTTCCATTTTTTCGGATTTGTTTCTTCTAAATTAACGACTGCACCTTTATCCCCATTTACAGAAGCAGCACGCACATATGGATCAACTGCTTCAGTCCACTTATCACCAATTTTGACCTTATACGTATAAAAGAGCCCTTTTTGGTTCCCCTTTAGTTCTGCTGTCCAAGTTCCCTTTTCACCTTGTTGCATGTTTATTTCAGTACCTATTTTATCGTTCCATTTTTTATATGTAACTAACTTCGCTTCACTTGCAGTAGGAGCCCATACACGGAACTTTGTATGTTGCGCGGTATATGTATTCCCTAAATCGTTACCACTATAATATAATAAATTATCAAATTCCTCGCTACGAATGACTTTACCAATTTCAGTATTCGTATCAGCTAAGTTTTCTATTTTAAGTTTGTATGTTTGTTTTAAATCAATTTTCTGTTCCGTAATTATTTTAACCTTATTAGTAATATCTCCACTGTTTATATCATAAGGACTAATATCCTTAATTTTAATGCCTTCAATTTCAATTTTCTTTTCCCTAATATTAAATGGGACATTAGTCGTTACAGTAATTTCATGGAAACTATCAATAGTTGCTTTTTGAATTGAGAGATCCGATGAAGGCTTAGAGTTATATACTTTTTCATCACCCGAAAGAATCCATACTTCAGCACGACCGTCCTTTATATTTTCAATCCAACGATCTCCACCATCTTTTTCCCATTCATTTGTTCGAACTATAAATCCTACACGATTATAGTCACCGTCTATTTTTATCTTAGCGTATTTTCCAAATTCATCTTCACCAGTAAATTCGTAAGATGTACCATTTGCATTTTCACCCCATAACCAAAGATTCCAGTCTTTTGTATTTCCAAGCTTCTCTTTGTAATGAATGATAACTTCAGTTGTTTTCAAATTTGAAACTGCTCTCACACCCTGAAAGGAGAAAACAGATGATAACATAACGATTAAAGTAAGTAATAAAACTGTTTTGTTAATTAATCTTTTTGTAATTTGCACCACATACACCCTTTCTTCAAATATTACTAGCGATTTATTATGCTTACACTGAATAACACTTCTTAAATTAATCTAGAAATCTCTTTTAATTCACCTCCATATTGGCTATTTTCACGTATGTATTTCAATGACCTTTTAATACGAAAACGTTTGCATTAATAGTTAAAAAAATAGATTTGTGTATGCCCTCATATATTTGTAAATGCTAAAAGGTCAGGGAAATCA
This sequence comes from Bacillus sp. PSXD-155, assembly GCF_049310765.1. Taxonomy (NCBI): domain Bacteria; kingdom Bacillati; phylum Bacillota; class Bacilli; order Caryophanales; family Bacillaceae; genus Bacillus; species Bacillus sp. PSXD-155. Next base: position 3,005 of record NZ_JBMOWC010000016.1, read on the forward strand.
TTTTAAAGCAATCGTTTGTTATCGCTTTCATTTTATAGACTTTCTATCAAGAGGTCAATATATTATTAATTTTCTGTTTTTACACATTTTAAACCTTATTTATTTGTCGCAACTTCTTACAGATAACGCACCTAATTATTGTTTAGTCAGTTTATTTTCAACAATACATAGCTACGTAAAAAAACAGCTAATATCCTTAAAATGATACTAGCTGTTTTTCATAATGTATTAATATATGAATGATGACTATATTTCTAAATTACTTAATTTTTGCTGCATCAAATGCCTTTTGAACTGCTTGAACTTCAGCTGTATTCGCACCATATTTATTAGTTGCCACTCGAATACATGCTGATCTCAATTCTTTGAAATTAGAAGTCATGTTTAACTCATCAGTATTTGCATAATAGAAAATATCAAACATTTTATCTTCACCAATTCCTTTAACAGTTACTCCGTTATGAGTACCGCCTTTTGCAATGAGATACGCAACTTTATTAATAATACTTGAATTAAAATGAACACCGCCTTGATCCCATCCATTAAAATCGTTAAATTCACTGTAATCATCTGGATAAGGTACTCCTAGTGAAGATGGAACAGAAGCTGGGTTTTCCATATCACGGAAAACAGATCCTGTTTGTTCTCCCATTGTCCAGTTAAAGTTTCCATTATTTACGTATTTCTCAATAGATGTTCCCATAATATCAGATAGTGCCTCATTAATCGCACCAGATTCCCCGTAATATTCAAGATTAGATTCGCTAGAAGTAACAGCATGTGTAAATTCATGTCCAGCTACGTCATATGCTTTAACAATAGGATCACCATATACAAGCATACTTCCATTATTAGCACTTAATGCATTCTGCCAATTCTTCGGATCATTCGTCTCTTCAGAATCCCAAGCGTGTACAACTGAAACTACCTTTTGTCCCTTATTATCAAAGCTATTACGCTTGTATTTATCTTTATAAAAATCAAATACTTTTGTTGCTAAGTAATGAGCACTTACCGCTTTTGGATCGTTAAATGTTGCCGAAGTACTAGTCGCTAATGTACCAGGATAATAGCTTTCTTCTTTAGTAATATCTCTGTAATTCACATCATATGTTTCAATTCCTTGCCCTCTTGTATAATCAGCAAGAGCATATTTGCCATTACTTTGTTTAGAAATACCAAATGAACGAGAAATACCTAAATCATCTTTTCCTGTTCCAGTTAATGATGTAAGACTGCTTTGTTTACTTTTCTTTAAGGCTCCAACTAGTTTGTCACTGGCTTTTAAGTTAGATTCTTGTACTATATTCTTTAACATCTCACCATTTTGTGCATTTACTAAATAAGTACCAGAAACATAGTTTGGTGTTGCAGCTTCAAAGGTAACTTGGTATGCATTTTTAGCTTGTCCATTATTTTCATCAACAAAAATAACCTCTTTAACTGCTGGCTCGGAAATAAACTTGATATCGTTCCCGTACTTCGTATAAATATATTGTTTTGCTTCATCTTTTGATAGATTAATAGGTTTTTTCAATTCTTCTTGTTTTAGATTTTGCGCGCTATCACCTGAAACACTTTTAATAACACCCTTACTATCTACGTGTGCAGTTAATTGATGGCCATATACTTCTTTTCCTTCGTATGTTTGCTGCATACGCACAAGTGTAGTTCCATCATACGAACCACGTTTTTGCAGGACTTTATAATCTACTCCTACTTCTCCATTGACTTGTTTTTGGGACAGAGCTTGTTCTGTTTTCTCCTTAAGTGCATCCTTTACTACATTTTCTGGTGCCTTTTGTGACGGCTGTGTAAGTTCACCCGAACGGAACGATTCCTCCTGAATTTGAACTTGTAGTTGATCTGTTTCCTCTGCATGACCTACCCCATATGGTGCCACAGCTGTTAAAGCTAATCCTGTTGTTAATGCTACCTTAGTTAATGTCTTTTTGTTTTTCATTATTTCACCTCGTATAATTTTTGAAATAGAAAGCTTGTACAAAGTATACTGTCTATTTCTGTCGGAAAAAAGAGAAAATACACAATTTATGTAACATTATGCAAAATTACATAAATTGTGGTCAATATTATAAATAATGAACGGAACACATATGTACATTAATTTGAATAAAAGAGAGTCCTTATAGGCGCTCATCCAATTGGTTAGTTATTAATTATCTATATTCATTCTAATAAAAGTATACTTACATCTAAATAACAACATAAAAACCCACTCTTAACTATTTTAAGAGTGGGTTTCATGCTATTAAAATAACAATTACTATAAGAAATTTTATAATTTATATTTTTTAGTGATCCTACTAAGTTTTTTGTAGAATTCACCTTTTGTCTTTACATGATTAAACTGATTTGGATTAATATTTGCTTTTTGTGAGAGGAATATAATCTCTTCTTTTGAAATTGAGTCTTTAGTATTTATAGATGCTATATTTGTGTATTTTCCGTCTTCTGTTTTTGGAATTTCTAAAATCCCTTTATTCACAAGATCAACTACCGCCTTATGCTCTGAAGAATGTAAATCTACACCAGTAATTTTCCAATTACGCATAACTTTTGGCGTATATACACCGTTCTTTACCTCTTTTAAATATGTAATAGCGAGGTTACGAATGGTTCCACCTGTTTCTCCAAATGCATTCTCTTGTTTAGATGACCAAATTTGTTCAAACTTACGCCCCTCTAAAGCTCCTCCTTTTGCCTGAAGAGCCTCCATTCTATATGCATTCATTCCCAGCGTCATAACATCGCTCATTTTGATTGGTTTGTTTGTACGAATAGAGCGTAAATTTGTAATTCTACTTCCGTATGGTTTTGTTAAGTCAATTTCGTATTTTACGCCTCCAAAGAAATCGTTCGTACTGTATTTAGATGCACGGCGGGTTTTATCAAAGCTAACGGTTACATCTCCGGCACGAGATGAGTTAAAATATCCTGCTGCCCATTCCATATAGTCTTTTAAATCTTTTCCAGAAATCTTATATACTGTAATTTCTCCCAAGGCATATTGGTAATTATACGCAATATCTTTTTTCTTAATAGGACCTGTATCCAAACGGGCATAATCATTATCAATTTGATGGGCTACTACATCTGCTTTACTGTAGTAGAGCATGACTTCATGAAAGAAATCTGATAAAGGTGTTTCTTGAATCTGAACACTTGGGATACCCTTTATTTCATTTTCAGGAACAAGATTTCTACCCTTTAATTGAGCGACTACAACATTTGCATCTCCTCTCGCATATTCGTGAAAAGGTGTTAGTATTTCTTCAAGTGTAGGATCAGATAATATCGTTGTTCCATCAGCATTTTTTACAGGTATAGCGGTAGCAGTTTTATCTTTTAAAACCAACTTCCCATCTTGCTTTGTAAAAGTAAGGTCAATACGTGAAATATGTGTTCCATATTTATCTGGTTCTGTAATAATTACGCCATTTACAACTTCTTTTTTTACAAGTTTATGCATATGAGCCGCAAAAATAGCACTTAGTTCCGGACAAGCATTTGCAATATCTTGAACACCAGTACCAGGGATACCATTCTCATTTTCTAGTCCCATATGCATAACTCCTACCATTACATCTACTTTACCTTCTAATTCCTTAATTGCCTTTTTCGTCTCTTCTACCGGATTTTTCACCACTAAACCATTTAAGTGATCTGTCCCTTTTTCAAAATCACTAATCATTGGTGTATTCATACCAATAATCCCAACTTTAATTCCACCTTTTTCTACAATTGTATATGCAGGAAGAAAGCGCTCTCCATTTTCCTTATAAATATTTCCTGCTAACGTTTTTCCCTTATATTGCTCACTAACTGTTTTCAATGTATCTAATCCAAAGTTGAATTCATGATTTCCAAATGCCCAGGCGTCATATCCCATTGTATTCATCGCTACCATCATTGGCGATTGTGGCTTATCGTTGAATAATTCTACTGAGTTTCCTTGAATTGTATCCCCGGCATCTACTAATATGGTATTTGGATTTTCTTGACGGACCTTCTTTATAACCGTATAAAGCTGCGTCAAACTTCCACTCATATTTGCTCCATCAAGTGCATAATCCCAAGGCATAAATCTACCATGAATATCTGCAGTACCTAACAATGTAATATTTACTTCAGATTCCTCAGCCTTAGAGATAGGTGGTTTGACTATTACTGCTGTTCCAAGCAGTAATAGAATTACAAAGTAACATACATAGTTCTTCCATTTCATTTTTTGCATAATAATAATATTTCTCCCCTTTTTGTACTTTCATAAAGTTGCTTGAACTTTAAAAATGTAACTTATTATTCAGGAAACTTCAACTACAAAAGATAATTTTGAAGGTGGTTCTGTTGCAAAAATAAAGAGAATAAATTGCATACATCCCCTAACAGAATCGTATTTTATCGTTTTCTGACAGAATACTCCTTCCTTAAACGTGTGAAGAGCACTTTCAAAATATATACATATCATTCGTCAACATAAAAATCATTATTTCAATTTATTAAAACGGGCATATACAATATGTTATGATGATTATTTTTTTGAATTTCGTTGCTGATTTATTTCCTTCTAAATAAAAACACTTTCAAAAAAATAACCCCGCTCTTCATTTAAGACGGGGTTACACTTATACAGAAAATCGGGTAGTTTCATATTTTCTTAAGTTTATTGGTTACTTTCAACTAATCTCATTCTACTTTTGTCTTCTTCTGAATCAATATGAATCAACCGTTTTCCCTGTTTATAATACGTATCAATAAATAGGGAGAAATTTTTACTTTTCAATTTCACAAAGCAATTTTATCTCTTTGATTTGTTCTATATGGCGCTGTTCATGCAGATAGATCAGTTCTATCCACTGATCAAGGGGCAATTCTCCAAGAGCTGGATGCATCACTGATTTTTTCGCTAATATTGATTCATCTTCTATTGTACTCAGGAAATGCATCAATTCTTTTCTTGATTCGTTTAGCATATTGAGCATTTGTTGCACTTCAAATGGTTCTATACTTGGTTCAATCATTTCTGGAGCTATAAACTTTTTCGTTCTATCTAATAAAATAGTGTGAATTTCTTTACGCTCATTTTGGGTACTATCTAACTTTTTTAATCCTGAGGAAATAACTGTTATAACTCTCTCATCTAATAAAACTATATGATGACAAACTTGTGCAATACTCCATTTATCCTTATCTAGTTTCCTATTAAATTGAGCATCACTCAACAAAGAAATTTCCTCAACTAATTGATTTCTCGTTTCATAAAACTTGTCATTTACAAATGTATCCATGTGGATTCTCCTTTCATTGCAACCTACATACTTAAATTTCTACGCTAAAAATATTATCTTCGAAAACAGATTTTCTTTCACTACTATTCCAATTTCATTTTAAAGCCACAAATGAAGTTATTTGTTTTTTTGTATGTTTTTAATTGGCACAAATAAATCAACCTTTAACTTTCCTTCTAGATCTTCAGCAACATTATTTAAGCAAAACTCTAAATTATCTCTATCATAATCTGCATCATACTCACTATTTGGTAGCCACTCTGCATACATGTATTGATACGCTTCACTTAATTTATGAGGTTCATCATAGAACTGGTATAGACCATATGTACCTCCATCTAATCTTTTAAATTGCACATCATGATACTTTTCTTTATCGAAGTTTTCAGGAATCGTAACACATGCATCATGCCGGCACTTATGACTTGCAACAAGTTCAGGATTATCTAATGATATTCCGATAAATGATTGCTCTGGTGGATACAGTTTATTTTCAATTGACCAGTTCAGTAACTTCCCCCAGTGATCTTGCGGTTCAAAGTAGCTACCAGTTCGTCTTATATACGCTACTTCTAATGGTGGTAATTTTTTTATAACAACTTTCATTTACATCTTCTCCCCTATAAATACGTACACTGTTTATTTAGCTCTCTTTAATATTTATTCCTTCTTAAACAAAAAGAATTTTCTAATCACATAAAGTGAAACTTTAATCAGCGATGGTTTTGTTCATCCCAACTGATTATTAGTTGAACCAATCGGGCTACCAGTTAATGCGGGATAAACTTTAATTGATAACATGTATAACAATCTTGAATAATAATGTCCTATCAATTTATCATTAAATAAATGTAAAAAATGACCCTATTTATTCATTTTTAATGCGTATGTATGTACATTTGTTAATTTATTCGATATATTATGGGTATTGAATGATTACGTAAAGTGTAAAGGTCGCTTATATAACACCTTATATTTTTATATCCGTGAAAACTACAAAATGTATGAAAATCCATTTGTCAAATGAATTTAGTGCGGAAGGAGGTTTGTGGTTACTTCATAGGGTATAATAATCAGTTTTTTACTGATAAAAATATAGGAGGCGACATAATGTTTCGTACGATTTCAAATTTCATGAGAGTAGCTGAGATAAGAAGGAAAATCCTTTTTACACTAGCGATGTTAATCGTTTTTCGAATTGGCACGTTTATTCCAGTTCCTCATACTAACGCAGAGGTATTAAAAGTACAAGATCAAGCTAACGTTCTAGGTATGTTAAACGTATTTGGTGGAGGAGCATTGCAACATTTCTCAATCTTTGCTGTAGGTATTACACCATATATTACAGCTTCCATCATAGTACAATTACTACAAATGGATGTTATACCTAAGTTTTCGGAATGGGCAAAGCAAGGAGAAATGGGCCGTAAGAAATCAGCTCAATTCACTCGATACTTTACAATCATTCTCGCATTCATACAGGCCATCGGAATGTCTTATGGCTTTAATAATATAGCAGGTGGACAATTAATAACAGATCAAAGCTGGACTACATACTTATTTATTGCGACAGTTTTAACTGCAGGTACTGCATTTTTACTTTGGTTAGGCGAACAAATTACCGCTAACGGAGTTGGTAATGGTATTTCGATGATTATCTTCGCAGGTCTCGTTGCCGCGATTCCAAATGTTGCAAATCAAATTTATTTACAACAATTCCAAAATGCTGGCGATCAGCTATTTATGCACATAATAAAAATTGTTTTAATTGGACTCGTAATTTTAGCGATAGTTGTTGGTGTTATTTACATTCAACAAGCTGTACGTAAAATACCGATCCAATATGCAAAAGCTGTTTCAGGAAACAATCAATATCAAGGAGCAAAAAACACTCATTTACCGCTTAAAGTAAATAGTGCTGGTGTTATACCAGTTATCTTTGCTTCTGCATTTTTAATGACGCCGCGTACAATTGCGCAGCTCTTCCCTGATTCAAGCGTATCAAAATGGTTAGTTGCAAATCTTGATTTCGCACATCCAATTGGAATGACACTTTATGTCGGTCTTATCGTTGCTTTCACATACTTCTACGCATTTATTCAAGTAAATCCTGAACAAATGGCTGAGAATTTGAAAAAGCAAAATGGATATGTTCCTGGTATTCGTCCTGGTAAAGCAACTGAACAATATGTAACTAAAATTTTATACCGTTTAACATTTATTGGTGCAATTTTCTTAGGTGCAATTTCTATATTACCGCTCGTATTCACGAAAATTGCTACGTTACCACCTTCTGCTCAAATTGGTGGTACAAGCTTACTTATCATTGTCGGTGTAGCACTAGAAACTATGAAGACGTTAGAAAGCCAGCTTGTAAAACGTCATTATAAAGGCTTTATTAAAAAAGTGAATTAATTATAAAAAACACACTATATTTTAAAGACATAGTGTGTTTTTTATTTTATATAAATATCGCCATTAATTCTCGATTTTAAAATCCTTATTATTGTGCATGTAAAATACCTTGAAGTACAACTTCTAATCCCCAGCGGAACCTTTCTTCTCCACCAGACAACATATCATCTTTTAAGCTTACAATCATCGGATACTTTACTACATCTAATGTTTCGTACGAAGCACGAATTGCGTCAAGTGTAGTTCCCTTTTCTTTACGTGCTGTTTGTTCAAAGGCGACTGAAGCAGCATATAACAGTAGAATATCTACTCCCCATGCTGATGATTTCGCATTTACTCCTCCTAGGTGTAATTGGTGCAAAATCCGTTCGGTAAGAGCTAACGAATTTGGTCCAATTGGAATTGTCATTAAAGCCAATTCTGCCATTCCAGGGGAATTGAACAAAATTCTGAAATATGAATATACAAGTTCAAATAATTCTTTTTTCCATGTTTCATTTTTGACATCTATTTCTTCAATGTTTCCTAGACCATAATCTAATACAAACGCTCTTAATTCATCAGCATTTTTAACATAAACATATAAAGAAGATGGTCCTGTATCTAGCACTTTTGCAATTTTTCTCATACTAAGGCCTGATATTCCTTCAGACTCCAGGAGGTTATATGCGGTTTTCACAATGATTTCTTTACTCAATGGTTCTTTTGCTGGTCGCGAACGACGGCTATTCGTTGTATTTGTTTTCTCTTCCATAGTTCTCCTTAATTACATCCAGTTTTATTGTTGTCCATGAAGTTGATTCATAAGATTGTACATTTTAATAGCAGCATCTTCTGAAAAACAAATTTCAAGGTTATCATTTGAGATAGCAGCAGATTGTGAAGAATAATCGTACATTTTTCCTTCATAAGTTTTGATTGCTTCGTTCAAATCGTCATACTTTACAATAGCTAGTGCAAGTTCTGCTGCATCACGCATAGCTAGGTTCACACCTTCTCCAGCAAATGGAGACATTAAATGAGCAGCATCACCAATTAAAGTAACACCAGGTGTACTATTCCAAGTTAGCCCCACAGGTAACATATAAATTCGTCTAGGAAAAATTGCACCATCTGCACATCTAATATAATTTTTAAGAGTTTCATCCCAGTCCTCAAAATATTGTAGAAGTTGACTCTTTGCTTCTTCTACATTTTCAAATGGAATCCCACAATTATCAAGCCATTCTTTATTAGTTCTAAAACTTAAGTATACTCGAATACTGTCATCTCCATTTAACTGTGTCAAAATACCTTTTTGATCCGAAAGCGCAAAGACTTTACCACGTCGATTAAACTCCGCTATTCCCGGATGATTTTCCGTGACATTTTGCAAATTCAATTCAATCATACTAATTCCAGTATATTGCGGTGCCGAATCTGTGACAAGTGGGCGAATTTGTGAAAAAGCACCATCTGCCGCTACAACTAAATCCACAATATCTACATGTCCATTTTCAAAATGAAGTTTATGCATACCATTTTCTAGAGAAACGGCTTTTATTAAATTATATCCCCAATGTATACATTCTGAATCAACAGAGTTTAAAAGCAACTCACGCAAAGTACCACGATCAATTTCAGGACGATTCCCGCCAGCTGAATCTGCTTCTTCATCTAAATATATTTTTCCACTTTTATCAAATAATCGAAAATCTTCTCCCTCATATCTAGCAAATTCATAAAATTTCTCTAACAATCCTGCTTCTTTTAGCGCTTCTTGACCAGTATCATGATGGATATCTAATGAACCTCCTTGTTGACGAATCATTGGGGATGTTTCTCTTTCATACACCACACTTTTTAAACCATGTTGTTGTAATATACGAGCTAATGTTAATCCTCCTGGTCCAGCGCCTATAATGGCAATTCTTTTTTTCATATTTTTCGTTCTTTCCATCATTAATCACACCTTACATGTTTTTGAATTACTTGTTCTATTTATAACATAACGAACACTGTTCGTAAAGTACAGTGTTCGTTATTCTCTAAGAAAATTATGGTAACGGCTCCAATAAGAAAAACATGCTACAAATTAGTAATAGCATGTTTTTTGTGTCATCTATTTATTTAAGTTCTCAAAACACTTTAGTCGTTTCTATTTAAAGCTCCTTCTTTAATAGCTTCCCTTGCTTAAAATAAGCTCCAATTGTTGTACGGTTTGCTAAAAATACACCTATCAAAATGAAACAAGCCCCCATTCCCATTGTAGGATTTAAGGGTTCTCCTAATACGATATACCCTACGATAATTGCTATTAACGGTGATACATATAACCACGTCGATGGAAATACTGGGTTTGTTTTTGATAAGAGCCAGTAATATAATCCGTGTCCACCGATCGATCCGATAAATATGAGATATAAAATAGGCCATTGTACACTCCATGAAGTTAATACAGTTACATTTGGTTGTTCTACAATAATAGATGCGATTAGTAGTAAAATCCCTCCATAAAACATTTGAATTCCGTTAATAAGAAATGGTGATACATTTGATAAATCTGAAAGTATTTCTTTCGAACGAATAGAGCCTATTCCGTAAAATAACTCTCCTATAACTAAAACAATACAAGCAATACTCCATATGAAACTTACTTGTTGATGCATTCCTGGTAAAGAAACAAATATAACACCTATTAGTGCAATAACTAAAGCAACGAGTTGTTCCTTTTGTAATTTCTCCATATTCCTCTTTGCTTGTATTAATAAAATCATCATTGGTCCCGTAGCAGAAAGAACAGCAGCTAATCCCGAAGAAATATATTGTTCTGACCAATATAAACTTGCGAATGTCATAAATGTTAAACAAAATCCAGCATACATAATACGTTTTGAAAATATATGTGGCATAATTTCTTTTCGCTTTAATTTAAAAATAATCATAAGGATTATACCCGCTAAAAAGAAGCGAATTCCTGCTGAAAACAACGGTGGCGCCCCTGCTTCAATTCCAATTTTAATCGTTAAAAATGTTGTCCCGAAAATAATACATACTAAAATGTAATTAAAAATGACCATTTTACTTCCTCCTTTTTACTCTTAAAATGAGTATAGAGGCTATGGTGTATAACAGTGTATCGGTACATATAACAGTTACTTCAAGTTGTAGTTGATTCCCTATATATTTTTCGCTTTAATTAAATTAAAAAGAAAAATAGGTGAACCTATGAAGATTGTATTGCGTAAAGAAACAAACATACCGTATTACAAGCAAATATATATGCAAATTGTTGACAGAATACAAAGTGGTATGCTTTCACATGGTGAATCTCTTCCTTCTTTACGTTGTATGGCCACAGATTTACAAATCAATGTATTAACAGTTCGTAAAGCGTATAAACAGTTAGAAACGAAAGGGTATATACGCATCGAACAAGGAAAAGGTGCTTACATATATAAACGGGTAAAGAAAGATTTCAAACCAATTCCGTATAAATGGCAACAAACGAAAACGATTAATGTTATGCGTTCTCAATATGCAATGAATAAACACCGTAAATATTATGATTTTTCACAAGCAATTCTGTATCCCCGTCTGTTACCAAATCCATTTTTGGCAGACGAAATGCATAAATTGCTAGATAAAAATCCGATGTTGTTAGCAACTTATGGGCCAGTTCAAGGCGATTATGAATTGCGAGTTGAAATAGCAAATTACTTAAATGAACACCAAAAATTAGTGACGGACCCATCTCAATTATTAATTACAAGCGGAGCACAACAAGGAATTGATTTAATTGCTCAAACATTATTAAAACCTGGAGATACTGTATTAGTAGAAAGTCCGTGTTACAGTGCCGCGCTTGATGTTTTCATCAATAAAGGTGTTCAAATCATTCCTGTTTCTCTTGATAATCATGGAGTTTGCTCCGACTTAATTGATGATATTTGTCAAAGTAAAAATCCCGTTTTATTGTATACGAATCCGACCTTCCAAAACCCGACAGGTACAGTAATGAGTAAAGAACGAAGAATGGAACTTATAGAACTAGCGGAGCTATATCAATTTTTTATCATTGAAGATGATTCTTTCGGAGAAATATATTTTGAAGATGCTGTAGTACCACCTCCAATCAAAAGTTTTGATAAGGATGGCCACGTAATATATATAAAAGGATTTAGTAAAACGTTAGCACCAGGATTGCGTATTGCAGCACTTATTGCCGATGGCCCTATTTTTGAATGGCTATATGCAGTGAAAGGTTCAATGGATATCGGTAGTCCTTTATTAACACAAAAGGCACTTCTACCGTTTTTACGTGCGGAACGTATGAAAAATCATTTAGAAAAATTACGAACAGCTTTACAAATGAGACGTGATTTAACAATTGATATATTATCGCCATTAAAAGAACTAAACTTTGAAATACCAAATGGCGGTTTTAATTTATGGGTGACACTGCCTGATTCGATAGATCCCTTTACCTTATTACAAAAAGCAAATGAAGTAGATGTCTCTTTTTTACCAGGAACAGCTTGTCTATTAAATTACGAAACAAATGATAACCAATTAAGAATTAGCTATTCAATGTTAAACGAGAAAGATATGGAAATTGGATTAGAGAAATTACACGATACAATACGAAACAGTATTTATTAGAAGTAATATCACAATAGCCAACAATAAATAATACCTGCAAATGAAAATGTATAGTATGGGATATTATCTATTGTTGAGCTTTTTCGTTATTCAAATCTAGTTACTTTATAAGCTGTAATCTTGATTATCATTCCACTTTAACTACAATCTTTCCTCTAACATGTTGTCCTTCACTCAAAATATGAGCTTCTCGAACTCCTGCTTCATTAAATGGCACCACTTTACTTATGATTGGTTTGATTTTCCCGTTTACAATTAAAGCTGATAATTCTTCTAATTGTTTTCCATTTGGTTTTAGCCATAAAAATCCTGATTTTATTCCTTCTACTTTTTGTAGTGGTTCATGAACAATGGAAACTAGAACACCACCAGGTTTAATAATTCGAAAACTTTTTTCTTGCACTTCGCCACCTATTGTATCTAACACAATATCAAAATCTGATACTAGTTCTTCAAATTTATCTTTTTTATAATCAATAACGAGATCCGCTCCTAAAGACTGTAAAAATTCTTTATTTTTTCTACTAGCAGTCGTGGCAACAAAAGCTCCAAATAATTTTGCGATTTGGATTGCCAAACTTCCAACGCCACCAGCTCCAGCATGAATGAATACACGGTCATTTTCTTTTATTTTTGCGTAATCTACAAGACTTTGCCACGCTGTAAGTCCTGCAAGAGGAATAGAAGCTGCTTCTTCGTAACTAATATTATTAGGCATATGTGATACTAAATCTAATTGTACTGCAATGAATTCAGCATAAGAGCCGCTTCCTATATTTTCAGGTTTCGTAAACACTTTATCTCCTATATTGAAACACTCTACATCTTCTCCAACTTCTTCAATAACTCCAGCTACATCTAATCCTAAAGTGATTGGAAATGAAAAGCGTAACTGTTCTTGTAACTCACCTTTTCTTATTTTCCAATCAACTGGATTAACAGATGTTGCATGAATACGTATTAATACCTCATTATTCTTAACAACCGGTTTTAAAACTTGTCTTTCTTTTAATTCTTCAACACTGCCATATCGATCAATAACAATTGCTTTCATTTCCTCTCCTCCTTACTGTTTATTTTAATAACATACAATTATTTCTCAAAATTTTTTGCCTTGAATTACCATATACTTATTTTTGGGGGTAATTATGCAAAAAGCATTATAAAGTAAAACTTTAATCATTCCTCACCAATCGGGCTCTTACTGCCCGGCAAATAGCGGGATGAATTTCAAAAAGAATCTTACACACATCTTAGAATTATTCAAAACTGTATTATTAATTAAATTCAAAAGAAATGGGGCTAACTTTATGAGTGAAAAGATATTTAAAATAAACGGTATTGATATATGTACAGAAAGCTTCGGTAACTCTAATGATCCCGCTATTTTATTAATTATGGGAGCTACTTGTTCAATGATATATTGGGATGAAGAATTTTGTGAACAGTTGGCGAACACAGGAAAATTTGTTATTCGCTTTGATAATCGCGATGTTGGACGCTCTGTTACATATGAACCTGGCACTTCAAATTATTCAGTAACAGATATGGCTGAAGATGCAATCGGGGTATTAGACGCTTATCATATTGATAAAGCCCATCTTTTTGGTATGTCATTAGGTGGTATGATTGCTCAAATTGCCGCTGTAAAACATCCCGAAAGAATTTTGACGCTAACTTTACTAGCGACTAGTGTAATAGGATCTGATAATAATACTCGCGATTTACCCCCAATGGATGAAAGGATTTTAACACATCATGTAAAGAGCGCAAGTATTGATTGGACAAATAAAAATGATGTGGCAGAGTATTTAGTTTCAGGATCTCGTCTATTATGTGGATCAGAACGAATATTTGATGAAAATAGAGTTTATACACAAGTAAAACAAGAAATAGAACGCGCAAACAATTTATTAAGTATGTTTAATCACGCTTTACTTCAAGGTGATGATGCATATGAAGGTGTACTTCACTCCATACAAGCACCAACATTGGTTATTCATGGAACAGACGATACAGCACTCCCATTTGAACATGGCCTCGCACTAATTGATGAAATTCCAAGCTCAGTATTATTAACTCTTAAAGGGGCAGGTCATGAAAATCATCCAAATGATTGGGAAAGCATAATTACTGCGGTTTCTAAACATACATCTGAAATTTAGACAAACAAATAATTAACAGAAGGGGCACAAATTGTATTGTGCCCCCTTCCATTTACAAACAAAAACCCATCACTGTATTCGTATGTATAGTGATGGGACTTCTTATATTTTTCTATGTTTAAAAAAATGGACAATCTAATTGATCAACAGATTCCCATAATTTTTTTTTTGCATTTTCGGTGGATGTATTTGCTTCTAGTGTCATGTTTTTAAAAGGGTTTACTTCGACTTTTAATAAGGATGAAGGCTCCACATATAATGAGAAAACATGGCTGCTTGGTAAAGCTTTTGAAACGTCAATATCTCCTACTTGTTTAAATAATTGCTGCGCAGCAAAAAAGAAGAAATTAGTTGGATTTGATTGTTTATTCAGCCACGCAAGCATTTCAGGTGATACCGATTTATGAATACTGATTTTTACTCGATCACCACGTTTATATCGCCTAGATCGCATACTTCCACCAACTAACTTATCGTTAAGTTTGTAAATCCTAACTCTTTTTGCTTATGCTCTCTATATTTTGGCGAACAAGTATAAACTAATAATCCTCGTGCATTTGTAAATAACGGATTATCTACAAAGATTACATTTTTTAGTCGTCCTTTTTGCTTTAAAATCATTTTTAAACTGTTTTTAATAATTACTGCACCCCCGCCATAAATAAACACGTATGGATCGTCTTTCATATCATCAATTTTATTTATAATATCTGTTGCGACACGCGCTGCTAAACCTAATAGTGCCGGCTGTGATTCCTCAACTAATAAGGTATTTCTCGGATGCGTATCATTTAAATAAATTTGATTGAATTCTGTAATACTATCAATCGTCTTAGTTGGATACTTCCGGTTCCATCTCGTAATGATTTGTAGTAGCGTCTCTTTTACACCATAAGATAAACCTTTACTTAGTTGCGGACGGAAATTTACCCCTAATGAAACGACTTCTTCTGTCGTCCCTGCACCAATATCAAAAGAGAGTAGAGTTTTATCTACAAAATCAATTTCAGAAACTTGATTTTGCTCACATTCTATTTTATGTTTTACAACATTTCCTTCTTCATCGTATACAATGCCCCACGTCCCAGAAGCACCCTCAGGCAGGCATTTACAATACTCAATTGAAACATTAATTGTCACATCGCGTCCGTTCGGATAATGGAAAATAACCTTATGATTTCCCATATAACGTTTTGCATTTTCAGCAGCTATTTCTTGTGTAATAAGCTGCATAGGAAGAGCGACAGATAAATCATAACGAATATTAATATGGCTAGAAGTTGGACTTTGACGCATAGCGCTTACCGCCAAACCTGATAGTATTGTAATAACCATTAACTCATCCGTTGACTTATTTGATTTCTTCTCTACCTCAGTACCTTTTAATTGATCTTGAATGACTTTTTCTCCAACGATGTATCGTACATTATTAAGCATTAACGATGGCGAACTTATAGTCACATCAATGTGGTTTTCTAATTCAGATAATGAAACATCTACCTCATCTAAGAGTCCTGTCGGCTCACCTATATATAAAGAATAAATACTCGGAATAAAAATAGGGTCTTGCCCTTTCACCATTAACTTCAAACCGTTGTTTCCTGCATCTGCACCAGCTTTTAAAAGTATAGACATAACTACCCCCTAAATTAATCTGACATCCCTTCCAAATATATGCGAGCCCATTCTTTTACATTCAAATGTATTGTAATTTTTTATTTATCATAAAACCAAAATATTGCATACTGACATATTATATGTAAAAAGTATTTGACATGATACTTTTCCAATTTTATACTTATATTTGTAAAGAGGTTTTTACAATCGAGGGGGGCAATTATTTATTGAATACTAAAAAAACTATTTTTATAATCATTGTTTTAGCATTAATTGCAATACTAGTACATGGCACATATAAATACATCACTGAAGGTTCTATTTTGGGTGGTACGATTTTTGCTATCTCGTTAATACTTAGTAATTTAATTAATCACATTACTTGGGGAGATCCCCACGGTGTATCAGAAGAAAGTCAAGATGAAATGGGCCAACAAATTACATATAAAAGCTTTAAAATTGCGTATTTTGTGCTTGTAGTTGTAATGTTCCTTTTATTAATCTTCTCCGAAGGATTTTCTATGGGGGCTAATTTAGATGGCGTTAAAAACTTCCCTCTGTTCATCGCAATTTGCTCTTCATTCTTTATTTATCCTATTGTCGAACTCATAGTTGCAAAACAATATAAGTAAAAAGATGAGGTTTTCTACATGTAGAAAACCTCATCTTTTTATATTTACATACTCTCTACAATTGCTTTTAATTTATTCACAGTACGCCAATTCCTAACTGTAGCTGGTGTATGTAACTTCTGAAACTGGTTCATTAATTTAGAATTTCGAATGCTATTTTTGAAAAACAAATAAGCAACCTTCTCATCTATATAGCAATCTTCAAGTTCACTTTTAAATGTAAGCAATTGACTACTTTCCTCTTCAGAAAGTACATTAGCTAAAAAAGCAACATGAACACTTTCTCCTTCTAACAATGAATGAACTTCATACGGACATTGTTTAATAATATTTATAAATTCACCATATGTTCTTAGCATGACTGGAACATCGAAATCAAATTCATTTTTTATTTCAGATTGTATTCGGTCCTTTAGAAAGCTTATATCTTCCTCAGATTCGAACACGATATTACCACTTTGTATATATGTTTTCACTTGTTTTAACCCTATTGATTCAAACACTCGTTTTAAATCAGCCATTTTGATTACTTTATGTCCACCGACATTGATTCCTCTTAGTAATGCAATATAAAGTGTCATATTATTCCCCTCACAATAAAATAAACTTATCAATTGAATCGATTTTCCCACTCATATTTCTCGGATATTTGTTTTAATTCTTCTAACATATCATGAATAGATAATACCTCAAATAAAATAATAGACTCACTTGAAAAATGGTGATGATAATGATTTGGTTTATAATCTTTTAAATCATTTTTATAACTCCAAAATTGCTTGTCTAATTCAGCAATAAGTTTCAAATGTTCCTCATCAATTTCATTACAACGGTTTCTCAATATAGCAATTATAGAATGAATTGTTCGTTGTAATATTTCCCTTTCACTTTGTGACCAGTCACAAGTCTCAATTGACACTCGAGCTAAATTATCTATATGGTAAATGATTTGCTGTAATATATGAAGTTGGTTCTGCATGGTTAAAAAGCTTCTCATTTCCTTCTTTGTATGTTGATGATATTTCCAATCTTTCTGCTCATATTGAACAAATTGTATCGCCTTATGCAATAATACAGTCAATTTAGATAAATCCTGAGCGGTCTCCTTTTTCATACCTTTTCCTGCAACTAATGCAGTAATCCATTCTTCCATAATATTTGCTGTTTTAGCAAATAGATCCTCTGTACATCCAAAAATCGTTTTCGTGTAGTGTGGTGGGAAAATGAAAAAATTCACTAAAGTAGATACTATAATACCAGTAGATGTAGTAGCTAAACGAATTAAAAATGCAGTGAAATAATGATCTGCCGTAATTGGAATCATAGCTACAGCAGTTAAAGTTGCGACTAATGTTCCCGCATGTAACCTTAGTTTTTGACATGTAACGATCGTAAACATCGCAGCTAATGCATAAGAAATTGCTTGATGACCTAAGAAAAATGTGAACGTCATGGCATATGCCGATCCAATTGTTGAGGCCGGAAAGCGAATAAGCCCTTTTTTTATTGAGTCTGTTGCAGTTGGTTCAATTGTAACAATTGCTGTTATTACAGCAGAAATAGTTGGAATGTTAAAAAATTCACAAACTAACACTGTAAGAAAAACTGCAATCCCAGTTTTAATCACTCTTCCCCCAACGATATTCCATTTTCTATCTTGATTCATTTTTTATATCCTTCATTCCTGTTTCATTTTATATACATATATTATATATTGTTAAAATAAAAAAACCTACTACGTGAATATTCAAGAGTAAGTTTTCTATCTCATTATTTCATTATAGGTAAATGCATTATTATTTGTTGGCCAATTGGTCCCATTCTTCTAAAACCTTTATCCTCGAAGCCCACTTTTGCATATAAATTTTGTGCAGGAATATTTCTTTCATTCACAGCAAGTACAACTTCATTTTTTATTGGAAAATAGCATTTTACAAACTCTTCTAATAATAACAATGACTTTTTAGCGAATCCTTTTCTTTGTCTATTGTGATTAATAGAAAATGACGTTAAAAGTAAAGCATCCTCATTATCTGTGAACTCCTTTACTCTATCTCCCGTTTCCAATGCGAAAAGACCCACCGGTACCCCATTGTAATCTAAAATAACAATCACATTTTTTGTACGATCACTTTTTGCTTTTTCCAGTAATGCGCTTGGATCTGCTGTAAACTGAACTTGTTCACTTGGTAAAGTAAATGTTTGTATAACTTCTTTATATTTCTCCTTATACGGAACTAATTGAATTTCCCCTGTGTGTATGTTCATGCTAAACTCTCCCATTTTTTAGCTTATTAACTTATACCTTGCTGTGCTTTTGAATGCACTCTTCCATCTAAAAAGGTAATTTCAACAAATGAATTTGGATTGTTTCCTTTCCAAGCAAAAATTTGTTTAATTTGTGTAGAATGTTCTACCCCTTCTTCTATAAGTAAATCCCCTTCAAAACCAATTAAATCTTTCACTTCTGTATAAGTCATTCCTTCATTTATGTTCGAGAAATGATTTATATTGATAGATTCTTTCTGTTGCCTTTCCATCACAGTAGAAGAAGTTGCTGTTTGATTTTTCACTTCTTTTCTCTTTTCACACGCTGTCATACTGAAACCTAAGCATAAACTAAACAATATACATGCGCTTTTTTTCATCATAACAGTTGTCCCTCCCATCATAATTAAACCATATATTCCCTTAAAAATAAACTGAATATTTAATATTATACTTAAAAACCTCGCACAATTAAGTACGAGGCTAATTTCATTTATTCAAATGATTATTTGATTGATCATCCTGTTCTTTTCTTAACTCTTGTTCTTCATCTTTTGGTAATTGTTTATCATTATCTTTAATTGGATTCGTTTCTCGATTTTCAATCATATCATTTGGAACTTGTGGCATTACTCGTCCCACAATAGCCGCTAATTCATCTAGTATACCTTCACCTGTTTTTCCTTTTTTAATTTGCTTTCCGATTTGTTTGAGGCGTTCATACGTATCAACATCTGCTACAACGACTGCATTAGCACCGTCAGGGTCATTTTTTAAACTTTCTGCAACAGAATATTTAATTGATTCAACACGAGTTCGATCAAGTTTTGCTTTTACGTCTATACCTACAATAGCATATTTTCCAACAACGACCGCTGTCGCATCATTCACACCTGGCACACTTGCTGCTAAAGATGCTAAATGATCTGCCGCTTTTTCATTTGGCTTATTTGATTTATTCGTATAATTAACATTTTTCATTGAAACATTTTTTTGTTCCGGCTTTTCGTTTGGGTTTTCTTTTGTTCCAATACTGCATCCAGTTATAACGAAGCAAAGCATTAATATATATATTAGAGTTTTCATTATTTTCACCACTTCACTTTTAAGGTTTAATCATAAATTTTTTCAACAGCTTGCATTTTCTTTACCTTTTCCTCGGCCCCGCTATTAGCATTAATGAATATTTGGTACGTATCTTTTCCTAAAGTACCTACAAATTCATAGCAAAGTACTTCATTATGCAAATCATTAACTACTACAGCTTTACGTTCTTCCATTACTTTTACATCCGGATTGATTTTCTTTCTTGCTTCTGCTGCAGTTAGCTTTGCCGATGGAACTGTTCGTTTTTGATGTGACGCTAAATATTCTTTTGCGGAGAACCCTACGATAGAACCGTCATCTAAAGCAATTTTCATTTGGATTGCTTCTGGATAAATTCGTACTCCATTTTCATTTACTACATACGTAAATACACCAACATTATCATATTGAGAGCTATCATAAAGCTCCATTTTATTAAACTTATGGTCCTTTAAAAATTTCAAACCTTTACTACCTGCATCGTTTAAACTAACTTTCTGTTCTTTAATTTCGCGGTTATTCATAACCCAAATTGGATATCCGCCTTTTCCGGTAATATCCATATAGAACTCATTGTTCGTTGCTTTATCTTTAATTTTCACACTATAGAAGGATTCTTTCGCACCTTTTCCACTTTTCTCTACATCTACTTTTTCATTTCCTTTTAAATTCAAAAACGATTTGGCAATTTTCGCCGCTTCATCTTTAGAAATTGCCTTTCCTTCCGCTTCAAATCCTCCTTTTTTATTTTTTTGCGCACTTGTAAAGGTCGGTCCGAAGTTTGTAGAAGAATATGATGTTACGTTTTTCTCTACAGTTTTCAATCCATCAATAATTGTGTTATCTGCTGGATCACGATTTGATGCAAGTGCCATTTCTACATCCATCCAGCGTAAATTATTTTTCAAAACAAGATGTTGTACTTTTCTTAGTTCATCTTGTATATTTCCTGCATTTGAATATAAAGTTTGTAGCGTTTTATATTCTTGCTCATTTAACGGCTCTTTTTCTAAATCACGAATGGCTGCACGGTAACTGAAATCACCGATATTCGCTAAAAATTCTTCCGTTTTATTAAATGGCATTAATGTTAAAGGAAGTTGTCCTACATCTGAGCGAGCTTCAGATGTTAAACGCCATACATCCGCTAATGCAGGTGATAAAGATGATCGTGAATTCATCGCAAGTGTTGTGCCAATTTTATCGTGTAATAAATCGACTTCGTATGCTAAATCATGGAATGCACGTTGATAGCTATTTTCCGCTCGAATTAAAACCGCATTTTTCTCTTGGTGCTCTTTATAGCCCCAATAGCCTGTTCCTACTACACCGACTGTTAATAATACAATGATAATACCTCGTAACATTGTCCCACCTCCGCTCTATTTACAGAAAATATGTTTACCGATTTTTTTAATTTGTGGACGAGTCCAAATCCATTTACTAGTCGCAGTATCTGGATTGAAATAATATAAAGCATTTCCTGTTGGATCCCATCCGTTAATCGCATCTAAAACTGCTTTTTTTGCTGTTTCATTTGGCGTTAAATATATTTGTCCATCGGCTACCGCGGTAAATGCTCTAGGCTCAAAGATTACACCTGAAACAGTATTTGGGAATGACGCACTTGTAACACGATTCAAAATAACGGCAGCTACTGCAACTTGTCCTAAATACGGTTCACCACGTGATTCTCCGTATACTGCGTTTGCCATAAGCTGAATATCATTTTGAGAATAACCGTTCGGAACATTTGTCCCTTTATTTTGAGGTGGTTTATTCTCTTGTGCAGTTCCGCCGCTATTTCCTTTATTCGTTGTCGTCCCTTTATTAGCAGTTGACTTGTCATACTTCGTTGCCTTCACGAGCATTTGCTTCGTTTTAGCTCCAGCTAAACCATCAACGGGTAATCCGAATTTCTCTTGAAAATTCCGAAGTGCCCAGTATGTACCCCATCCGAAAACACCATCCACTTTTCCCGTATAAAATCCGTTATATTTCAAACGAGATTGCAGTTCAATGACATCTTCGCCAGATGCTCCTCTTTGAATAACTTGATTAGAAAAAGCTTCTACATTCTTTAGTTGTATACTACTGACCATTAAAGACAGTCCTATGAACGCAAGTAAAACTGCTATTTTAAAAATAGCTTTTTGGCGCATAATTTTCCCTCCTTAATTACGGAAATGATTTCTTGGTTATGTTTTGTAAAAGCCTCGCTTTTATGTAAAGAAGACAAAAAAATCCAAACTAATATCGTTGAAAAAATATGTAAACAATATAAAAAAGGATGAAAGGAGTTCATCATGAAGAAATCGTTAAAACGTGTCGCACTCGTCATTCTGTTCCTAACAACATGTTCAAATATATATACAGACTCATCAATTGTTCATGCGCAGCCGCCGTATGCCAAATGGGGTAAACTTGCCGTAGAAAAGACGAAAGAACAATACCCAAAAGCAGAAATTATTGACTATCTTCATATAGGTAGAAAACCAAAAACAGTTCAAATAACTGTTGAAAAATTTAAATTGTGGTTACGTGAAGATGGAAAAGAATATGGTGTTTTTGTTGATGTAGAATTTGAAACGAAGACGGAGAAATTTATAAAGTTGTCGTTTCAGAAGACGAGTAGATAAAGTGAAACTTTAATCAGTCCTCACCAATCGGGCTGCCCGTTAATGCGGGATAAAATGAAACCCCACTGTTAAAAATGGAAACAGTGGGGTTCCTTGCATTTCTAAAATTCTTTCCTAAAGTTTCGATTCCCTAAAAATCTTACCAATATACAAATAGCGCCAATTACTACAGCTATCCTTATACTATATAAAAGTACTTTACCATATCCACCTATTCTCGGATCTAAAAACGGATATGGATACCAATTCACGATTGGACCACGTATTAAGCTATATACAACGTAAAAACACGGGAATAAGAGCCAACTTGCAGCTTGTTTCCAAGTGATTTTCTTAATAGGTGGATTTAAAATCCAATCTAAAAGCATTGCAATCGGCATGATATAATGTAGCACAGTATTTACCCATGGTATTGCCGTTTGAAGTGACTCTTCTAACCCTCTTAGTAACAAAAAATAAACGAGTCCTGTCGTAAGTATGTATACCGTTGCCGCACCACGAAGTATACTAAACTGTTCTGAGTGACCAAATGTAGCTGTTCCGATACTGCTTAAAAGGAGAATACATGCAACTAAAATGTTACTTTCAATGGTGAAGAAACTAAAAAAGTTAACTGGATTAAACGGCTTCACTTGTGCCCTAATTATGAATTGCGTAATAATGGCGCTACACACTAGAAGACTTAAACATAATCTAAATAAAGATAAAATTTTTTCATCCTTCATACATTCCCTCCTTTTCTTATATATAATTAGAATTTCCCTGTACATGCTCAATAAATAGTTTTAATGGAACGAGCCCACGTTTTGGCATATGACTACTTATAATAGCTACTATTTCCAACTGAGGAATGATAACGATGTATTGTCCGCCGTATCCCATAGCAAAATATATACAATACGGTATGTGAAATCTTCCGTTATGTAATACCCACCAGTGATATCCATATGCACCGACATGTTCATATGTTTCAAATAGAGCCCTACTTGACTCTTCTAACCATTTCGCTGATACAATTTCTTTTTCATTCCAATATCCATTTTGCAAACATAACTTTCCTAATTTTAATAAATCGGTAGATTTCATTTTCATACCGAAGCCGCCGACATATATACCTTGCGGATCTTGTTGCCACTCGTATTCGTTAATTTCTAATGGATCAAATAAATATTTCTTTGCAAACCGCTCTGTCGACATTCCAGTAGCTTCTTGAATAATATAGCTCAGTAAATGAGAAGAACCTGAATTATAATTCATTTTTGTAGCAGGTTCTTCAATTATTGGCTTTTCTAATATGTACTGTACCCAGTTCTCTGATTCTACAAAGTCATTTGGGAATACTACTCCATTTCCAAACTCTTTCCAATCCTCACCAGTAGTCATTGTTAATAAGTGATAAAGCGTCAAATCATGTTTTTCCCCAGGTACATTTTCAATCCACTCTGTAATCGGTGTATGTATATCATTTATATAGCTCTTATCAAGAGCAATACCAATTAATAAAGATACAATACTTTTTGTAATCGAATTTATTTTATATAAGTTATTTGCACATTCAGGTGTTTTATAGTACTCAGTTGTTAATTCCCCTTTTTGATAAACAAGAAATGTATTCACTTTTTTCTTTTCGAATTTATTTTCTAGTTGCTTGAAATCCAAAAACTTTACCTCCATTTAAATAGTTACTCCATTTATTATATCTTGTTCCTTCATTTTAAACATAATTGTGCTCAAATAAAAATAAACCTGTCAGTCATAATGAACTGACAGGTTTATTTTTATAATTTCGTACGAACATTCCACAGCTCTGGGAAGAATTGTTGATCAAGTACTCGTTTTAAATAAGAAACACCGGAGGATCCACCTGTTCCCATTTTATGTCCAATAATTCGTTCTACTGTTTTCATATGACGAAAACGCCATTGTTGTAGCCAGTCTTCAATATCAATCAATTTTTCAGCAAGCTGATATAAATTCCAATATTTTTTCACATCCGCATACACTTCCAACCATGCTGCTTCTACTGTTGCATCTTCTTCATAAGGCTGCGTAATATCACGGTTTAACACATCTTTATGAATAGGGAATCCTTCTTTTACTAATGCTTGAATCGCGACATCATATAGACTTGGTGCATGTAGCGCTTTATGAAGTCGTGCATGTAATTCTGGATCCTTTTCATAAATTTTTAATGCGTGTGGCGTTTTATAGCCAAGTGCATACTCAATCATACGATATTGATACGATTGAAAACCTGAAGCTTGACCGAGTGAATCACGAAACTCAATATATTCTGATGGTGTTAATGTCGCAAGAATATCCCAAGATTGAATAATTTGAGACTGAATTTTTGATACACGTGCTAACATTTTAAAAGCTGGTTGTAATTTATCTTGTTTAATAGATTCAATCGCCGCATTTAGCTCATGTAAAATGAGCTTCATCCAAAGCTCACTTGCTTGGTGAATAACGATAAATAACATTTCATCATGATGGTCCGATAATCTTTTTTGAGAAGATAGTAAACTATCTAATTGTAAATACTCCCCATACGTCATATTCTCTTTAAAATCCGTATGAATCCCTTTTTCCATAATTACTTTTTCATTTTCTTTCATATTAGCCAAACGCCCCTTTTATATGATTCTACTTATATTGGTCTAATAACGGCTCGAACTGGACTTCCATCTGCATCAGTTAATGCAAGTGGTAATGCAATAAGTTCATAATCACCGACTGCTACATGATCTAGTACGACATTTTCTAAAATATGAATTCCATGTTTAAATAATTGATGATGCGCTGCTAATTCTTTATCATCTAGCGGATCAACTGATGGTACATCTACTCCGATTAAACGAATACCTTTCTCTGAAAGAAACGACGCTATGTCTGCACGTAAATGAGGGATCACCTCTGGAAATTCTTCAGCTTTTCCATGTGAAGATGTACGTAATAATAATCGTTCTACACCTTCTAAATGAAAGCTTTCTAATTCCTTTTTCCCGATGCTTTCAAGATTAGAAACGTCAATAATCCGTGCTGGGCCAACATAAACTTGAACATCTAAATCCAATACTTTCTTTCCATCATTATCAAAATGAAATGGTGCATCAATATGAGTGCCTGTATGAATACTCATCGTTAACTTTCCGACATTTACCGAGCCACTTTCTTCTTTTGACCATGAAACTTCATACGAGAACGGTGTGTCTCCTGGCCACGTTGCAATATTATTATTTAGCGGTTGTGAAATATCAATCCACTCTGATGTTTTCATATTTATGCCACAACCTCTCGCTTATTTTCAAACTGCTTATACTCTTTATTTTTCATAATTTTCTTTAATATTTGTACAGATTTCCACACTTCTTCGTATGTGTTATATAAAGCGACCGGCGCAAGTCTCACCCCATTTGGCGCTCTAAAATCTGGAATTACTCCATTTGCTTTTAGTGCTTTACATATACGTGCTGCTTCTGCATGCTCTAAATAAATGTGCCCGCCTCGTTTTTCATCCTCTAATGGATTTCCAATTGTAAATTCGAAATCTTTTAATTCATGTCCAATTAAATTCAGCATGTATCTCGTAATATGTAAAGATTTCTCACGTAAACGTTCAATACCAGCATCTTTGAAAATTTCAAGTGAACCAATTAATGGTGCTGTACTTAAAACGTGCGGTGTACCAATTTGATAAGCACCTGCATGATCAGCAGCTGTTAATGTATGCTCCATATCAAACTGCTTATCTTTTCTAGAACTAAACCATCCAGACAACCCTGGTAGTCTATTAAAATGTTTATTATTCACATAAATTCCTGCAACGCCACCCGGTCCTGCATTTAAATATTTATAATTGCACCAAACAGCAAAATCGACATCCCAATCTTTGAAATGATGCGGAATAGATCCTATTGAATGGCATAAATCAAATCCGATATGAATGCCGCGTTTATGAGCTTCCGTTGTTAAACGTTTCATATCCAGAATTTGACCACTTCTATATAAAACAGAAGGTAATAAAATTAAAGCGATATCATCTTCCATCGCATAAATAATATCTTCTTCAGAAAGTGTTCTACCATCTCGGCTTTTCACTCTTACTAGATGCTCATTTGGGTCTAATCCTTTTAGACGAATTTGACTTTGAAGTGCATAAATATCTGACGGGAAAGTTAATTCATCCGCAAGTATTTTTGTACGTATTCCTTTTGGTTCATAAAACGTCGCAATAACTTGGTGTATATTCGTAGTCGTAGAACCGGTTACAATAGTTTCTTCGGGTAAAGCTCCAATAAGAGGGGCTGTAAGTTTACCTAATTTCTCTGAAAGGAAAAACCACGGGTGCTCACCTTCTGTCCAGCCGTCAATGCCATACTCTTTCCAAGAATCTAGCAACGTAAGTAATGATTTCTCTGCTCTTTTTGAAAGTAGCCCTAATGAGTTTCCATCTAAATATATAGTACCTTCTTTTTTATAGAATTCAGTTTGAAAATCTTTCAGTTCATCATGTTTATCACATTCAAGCGCATACTCATAAGTTGGTTGAAATGGTTCTTTATACATGGTGTCACCTTCTCTTAATTTTCTTTTTATTCTAACTAATTGAAATATATCACCATAATTGATACAACGTCAATGATATTGTGTCAGTTGACTTTATATATGAACTTCTTTTACAATACAGTTATATTTTCAGATATTTCAGTATAAAGAGGTGATTCTTTGAAAAACTCTACTCTTTCATCAAGAAAACACCGCTCCTTAGAAACGAAGAAGAAACTATTACACTCTGGTTACACTATTTTTATAAATAATGGATTTCAAAAAACGACAATTACACAAATTATTAAACATGCAGAAACTGGTTATGGAACAGCATATGTATACTTCAAAAACAAAGATGATCTCCTAATTAGTTTAATGGAAGATGTTATGAATCAATTTTATAATATTGCTGAGCTCTCTTTTTCTCCACAAACAAAAGAGGAAGCACGTATAATGATCCAAAATCAAGTTAGAGCATTCCTGCAATTAGCAGATGAAGAACGCGCTATTTTGCAAGTTGTAGAGGAAGCGATAGGATTATCAAGAGAAATACGGCAAAAATGGGATGAGATTCGGGAACGTTTTATAACAAGTATTAAACAGGATATTACTTACTCTCAAGAAAGTGGATTAGCACAACCTAATTTAAATAAAGAGATTGTAGCACGCGGTTGGTTCGCGATGAATGAATCGTTTCTTTGGACTATTACGCAAAATGATAAAAAGATTAACTTAGAGGAAATTGTGTATACGTTAACGGAGATGTATACGACCGGGTTATATAAATAGCACACCTTCAATAAGTAAGGTGTGTTATTTTACATCTATAAAAATATATTATCTGGGTATGGTAGCGCTAAAGTAGGCTTTTCAGAAAATGAGAAATATTGTAGTTTTAAAGATTCACCATCTATCGATTTCAGTTTTCCACTAGTAATTTCACATTCAAACACAACAACAATATATTCTACTTGATCGCCATTCGGATATATATGACGGAACCTTTCCCCTCCAAATACCCCTTTTTGTTTTTTTACTTGCACTTTCAAACCCGTTTCTTCCCACACTTCACGAACTACCGCTTCTTCTGGAGTTTCTCCAGGCTCAATTGCTCCAGCTGGCAAACTCCAGTATTCCCCGCCAGGATATTGAAACAAAATATCTCCCTGCCCATTCTTTATAACAGCAGCTACACTCGGTATTAGAATTAGTTCATGGCCTAATTGCTCACGGATTTTTTTATAATATAGCGACATCGACATATAATTCCCTCCCACTCCAATAATAAACAACTGTATTTTCTGACACCTATTGTATAAGAATACCAATAACAATTTCTATATAGAAAGGATAAGAAAATTACTCCCCTTTATATCTGCTACACTAGATAATTTATACAGTTCTAAACCTCGCGTTTTCCATTCTTGTGAATCTTGTTTAATTATCTTTTTAAAATATTTTAGTAGTGGCCATAAAGCATACTCCTTATGATCTACATAACTAATAACATCCCATTTTAACTTTTCATTAATTTCACTCATAAGTTCGGGTATTACTACTTCACCATATTTTTTAAAACATTCATGAGTTTCTTCGTAATTTTAAAATAAAGTTTGATTAAAAATATCGTGTTAACCCGTATTCTATGGTAAATAAAAAGAATCCATTTTGAAAAAGATTGATCAAAATGGATTCTTATCCAGCAGGTTTATGTTTTGGTTTTATAAAAAAGTTTGATCATTTTCTATCAATGAAAACAATTAATTGACTATTTTTATTATGAAAAGGTCGGAGCAGGAAATTCATCAATTTTGATACGAAGTAAACTATAAGGTTTCTGTCGTAAGTCTTTTCCATAATGAAATCTAGGCTGTCGATGTAATTGGTTCACAATGACATACAAATATTGATCCGGACCAATTGAAAAAGTATCCGGCCACAAAATTCTCGGATCATGTGCAATAGTTTCCATTATGCCATTTGGCAATATCTTACGAATACTGTTGTTTTCATAATCTCCAGCATAAACAGTTCCCTTTGCATCAGTGATCATTCCATCAGACGCACCTTTTTCTCCCCAATACTCCACATGATAAGGTAAATTCATGTCCGATATCGTTCTGTCTCTCAGGGCTTCTGTTGAGATCGAGAACAAATGCCGACTGGTTAGTGGAGCAAAAAATAATATCTTTCCATCAGGAGAAATCGCAAGACTATCAGACGCCAATCTAAATGGAGAAGTTGAACCGTCTTTGTTTCGATTCATTAAAATTTGACCTTCTACTTTCGGTAAAAAATAGGGATCGGGTGAAGTTGAATTTGCTCCATTTAACCGTCTAAACGCGTTTCCATTTGATAAATCTACGACGATAATAGCTCCTGGTCCTCTTGAAGAAGAATCCGTTATATAGGCATAACCTGCTTTTCCAACACGAAAATCAAAACGGACATCATTCAGATAAGTTGTAGGCAGGACAACATCTTCTGTAAAGGTATATACTTTTCTTATTGTATTGGTTTCTAAATCAACAGCGACTAATTTTGCCCCCCCTTTAATAGGTTCAGAAAAATTGGGTGCCGCTGTATCTAATATCCAAAGCGTTCCCCTTCCATCAGCAACTACACTTTGGACACTGATGAAAGTCATTGGGATATTCTCGGGGTTAACCAAATTGGTTTGTAAATTAGGATAAGGCTGCAATTTATCCTCAAAAATTTCCGCCACCGTAAATTTAACATCGTCTCCCCATTTCGGAAAGCAAATGAAAATACGACCGGTTTCTGAAACAGTAACACCTGTAGGCATAGCCCCATAAAATGCATAAACTAGTTCTAAATTACCGAAATATTTTTCACTAGGTAACATAGGTTTCATAATATCCTCCTCAAGCATTCAAACGGGATATCTCCTATATATGATTTATATTTTTTCTAGTGCATGTTTCTTAATAAGTTTTTCTATACGAAAAGATGATTGAATTGATTGTTTTCGAAATTTAATAAGTCTGTCAGAAGAAAGGAAACATTTTAATTTAAAGGTCTCCAGATGAAGTAGAATTCAATTAGCAGGTAGCGAAGTTCAATATTCCCGAATCAACGTTAAGCTAGTATAAAAAATGGGGAAATTTCCCCATTTAAATTTGTGAAAAAATGTACTTAAGCTAAACTGCCCGTTAGTTTAAGTGTAACACTTCACAAACAATCTTTTGAGTATTCTTATTATTCCTGTTTCCTCAACAATCTGGCCCTTTAATTGAACAATACAACTGAAATTTAAGGGGCAAAAAAAACCTTATATTAATACAGGGTTTTATCAATCTTTTTTATAAATTATCAAACTTTATTTTAAATCAATACCACACTTTATTCCATGTTCCATGAGTGACTAACGGGTGCTTTGAACAAGAAAATAAAGGTGAGTACATATTATACATGACTAATATGCGCTCACCTTTATTTTTTAAAGATTTTTAGCTTTTAGGTCTTGATAATAATTTTTAGTGGTTGTATTAACAATTTATATTTAGTAAAATTGCTTTTTATGAATTTGATATAAGTCCAAAGAATTTCCTGGTCAATATAATAACGTATATCAGCACACTTTTTCTTTATTTATTCTACTTACAATTCCAACTATAAATTTATATTCAATCCTCCTCTTCTTAGTTTTTTTAAACCCTTCTTTCGTATCAAAAATAAAACACGTTTTCCGAAACCAAATTCGTACATATAAAGACTCAAAATAAATAGGTTTTATAATTCCTCGTTCCTCAAATTCAGTTCCATCTTTATTTTCAGTTTCTGTTCGAACGAACCACCTATTTCCGAAGCCAATTTCAATATACTTCACATAAGTCCCCCTTTCGGAAATTAATTTCTAACTGTTCTATTATTTCCCCGGCAAGCGCACATTCCGACAGAACATGAGCCCACAAAGAAAAAGTAGATTACAAAAATCTACTTTATAACTTATATTTTTGCATTCGTTTATAAAATGTACTACGGGGTACATCTAATAGTTTTGCAGCTAATGAAACATTTCCGTTTGTCTTTTGTAATGCTTCAATCATGCTATCACGCTGTATTTTTTCGCGAAAATTCAATGTATGTTCGGTTTTATTTTCAACTTGTAACTCAAGTTGTTGTTGATTTCCCATCATTGTTTGTATCAAAAGAGCGACTTGTTTTTCGCATATTTCCCGTCCTTGCGACAAAATGTAAATGCGTTCTAATGCATTTACTAGTTCTCGAATATTTCCGGGCCATGTATGTTGTAAAAATTGATTGCAAATACTCTTCGAAAATACAACATTCCAATTCTTCTGTTCGCAAAAGTGTTGTATAAAATATGGGATATCCTCTTTTCTTTCTATTAACGATGGAACATATAACGGATAAACGTGCAAACGATAATATAAATCTTGACGGAATTTCCCTTCTTCTACTAACCGTAGTAAATCTTTATGTGTGGCAGTAATAATACGAATATTTACTGGTACCTCTTTTGAACTTCCTATTGGAGTTATTGTACGTTCTTGTAAAACACGCAATAATGCTACTTGCATCTCTGGTGGTACTTCACCAATTTCATCTAAAAATAATGTTCCTCCATTCGCTTGTTCAAATTTCCCTTTATATCCTTGACGTCGCGCACCTGTAAATGCACCTTCAGCATAACCGAACAATTCACTTTCTATTAATTCTTTAGGCAAAGAACCGCAGTTAACAGCTATAAAGGGCCCGTC
Source organism: Bacillus sp. PSXD-155 (assembly GCF_049310765.1). NCBI lineage: Bacteria > Bacillati > Bacillota > Bacilli > Caryophanales > Bacillaceae > Bacillus > Bacillus sp. PSXD-155. The sequence goes on from NZ_JBMOWC010000016.1 coordinate 35,073, forward strand.
TTTTCTTGGACTATTTTCATGAATCGCTCTCGCGACATATTCCTTTCCCACTCCTGTCTCACCACATACATACACACTAGCATCAGTCGGTGAAACAAGCTTAATTTCTTCTAGTGTGTGTTGAAATGCTCTGCTTGTCCCAGTAACTCCTGGAAAAGTAATTCCTTTTATAAATGTGAGAGCAGAATATGTATTCATTTGTTCGTTTTCCTTTAAATACATACATTTCCCAATCATTCTTTCATTACTATATACTGGTATCTCTAATTTAGTTTCTAATCCATGGTGCATTAACTCTTCAAGTTTCATTCTTGACCAATTATTTATTCGTTCACGAACGCTCTTACTCGCAGAAACGATAACATCACGATGATTACAAATAACTACTTGTTCATCACTATCAATGACATCTAAAAAACGATGAATTAAGTGTAATTCATTTTGATGAACTCTTATGCTACATTCACGTTCTATCGCATGTGCAATTGAAGTTACCATACCGAGCATATATGGATGCGAAAATTCAATTGGACAGGAGAAATCTAGAACACCAATTAATTTCCCGTCATCATTATGAATGGGAGCAGCCGCACAACTCCAGCTATGAGATACCACGGAGTAATGTTCAGTACCACTTATCATAATAGCTTCTTCAATTTCTAGCGCTGTTCCTATTGCGTTTGTCCCCACAGCTGCTTCCGTCCATTTTACACCTTCAATAAAATTAATATGTTTCGCTCGCTTTAACGTTTGTTTATTTCCACTTAACGATAGAACATAACCATCTGGATCGATTAATAATGCCATCATTTGTAGTTCATCAATGGTTTTTCTCATATTTTGTATTTGAGGGATTGCGATATCTAGGAAGATTTCACTCTTTTTCTTTTGATCTTGAAAAAAATTAGAAGACAAAATTTTCTGACCTTTATTCATGTGAGGATTCACATTTGCTTGTTTACATCGATGCCATGACTCTGAAATTCTTTCGTTTATACGGTTCGAATCAAGGACTCCTTCATTAATAAACTTTTTCCATGTATGTAAGTAAAACGGTGAAGCTAACATTGTATCATCTCCCTATTCATTGTTTTGGAGATCTGTAAAAACATACTTTTATTATAAAACTGAATAAAAGCGTTTTCAATAAAACTAGAAAGACGACACAAATATGTTAATAATTTGAATATCTTAATGCACTTCTTTATTCTTTTTTAGTAGCACTATATTTTGTATAATGGAAGCAAAGAAAATACATAACCAAAACCACTTTTGTGGATTACCGTTTATAAAGAAAACAATCACGGCTATTGCAAATAAAATAGTGGATGCTAAACTAAAATATAATTTTGTTTTCATTCCTATTATCCCTCACCCCTCTATTACTTTACAGTACATACTAACTCTTCATTTTTCATCTCTACTATGTACTCCTGTAAAACATATTCTTTCCCGCCATGGTTTTCATACCATTCATGTATTCTTCTAATATGCCTCTCGTCACTTCTAATTTTCGATTCTATTTCTTTATACTGTTCATAACTATCATATTCCCATATGGCAAATACTTCAGACGTACCATTCTTATTATCTTTCATCCAGCGTCCTATTAGCTTAGAACCATGCTTTAATTGATTAGGTAAGTTCGTGTTATTGAAATGATCATTAAATACTTCTATGAATTCATTTTTCACTACATAGTACTTCCTTCTGTAAAACATACTTCTTCACCTCTTTTATGAAAAGTATCAGTAAACCTTCCCATCACTACCGTATTATAATACTTTCCGTCCGATAGTCTTTTGTCATTTTTCAAAACGCCTTCTACTTCAAAACCTAATTTTTTATAAAGATGAATAGCTTTCTCGTTTGTCTCTAATACTTGTAAAGATATTTTATTTACTGCATTTTCGTCAGCCCATTTAATAGATTGTTGTAATAGGCTCTTACCCATTTTATATCCCCAAAACTCTTTTAAAATGCAAACGCCAAACTCCACTTTATGAGATAATCTCTTAAAATTTGATCCTTCACACCTTGAAAATCCAACGATTCGATTGTGCACTTCTGCAACTAAAAAGAGATTCTTCGTCTCTTCACTATCTGTTTTTATTATTTTTTGAAATCCTAGATTATCTATAAATCCCTCTCCAGCATCTCTATCCATATTTTCAGTTTCTCCATCAATCTGAACTCTAATTTTCGATAACTGGTCAGCATCTTTCTCAGCTGCAGAACGAATTGTATAAGTTAATCCATTTATATGAAACTCTTGCTCTTTTACAATCATGTCAAACTCCTTTCAAATGAATATAATGGCGCTATTACAACTTGTTTACCTTGTTTCTCAAAGTCCTGAACAGTTTCTTTACTAGCCTCTTCGTCAGTTATAATAATGTCAATTTTTTTTAGAGACTCTCCTCTTATAAAACAATCTATTCCAAGTTTATTATGCGGAACTAAACAAATATTTCTTCTAGCAATTTCACTTACTCTTTTACTAAAATAAGCAACTTCAGGTGTTGCGGTACTAATACCTTGTAATGAAATGCCTCCACCTGTAGAGAAATACAGATCAATAGAAAATCTACTTATCAATTCAGAGGCAAGTGTATCAGTAATATTCCCTGAAGGTTTTACTTTTCCGCCAATTAAATACGTATCAATATTCTTATATTCTCGTAGATAACCAGCTATTTCTATAGAATTCGTAATAACCGTAAATGATACTTCCGGTAAATATTTCAGCATCGCATTATGAACGGAAGCCCCACCAATAAAAATTGAATCACCTTCTTGTATATAAGATACCGCAACTCTTGCAATTGTGTCCTCATATATTGAGCTATCACTATAACGTTTAGTTGGTTCCGCAGCTAAGTTTCTCACTCGCGTAAGTTCAATTGCACCTCCGTGCGTTCTTTTTAATAAACCATCCTTTTCCATAATAGACAAATCTCTTCTTATAGAATCAATAGACATATCAAATCTTTCCGCAAGATCCTTTGCTATTACTCTTCCATCTGTATTAAGTAGTTCTAAAATTTTCTCTCGACGTTCTTCAGTAAACATGTTATCACCACCGTTATTGAAGGTTCAGAAACTTAAACTTTATTTTAATTATATGCATGCCTCTTCCGTTTTACAATATTTTCAATTCTTATTTATTCCGTTTTATACAGTCTTCTCCCTCTTTCTATCCTGTTAACTTGACAACCAAATAAATGTATATCTGTATATTACGCAAAAATACTTCCATTTACCTTCCTATTTATGTAAAATTATTCCTATGTTTTACTTTTTAATACAGAAAGGGATTACTATGAAATCATTAATCAAAACGACATGTACAGCATTATTATTTACTGGAATATTAACAGGATGTAATAGCAATACTACATCAAAACAAGAAAAGAGCGCTCTCGAAAAGAATGCAATGCACTATGGAGAAATAGTTAAAAACGAATACTATAGAGCAACAGTTGAGAATGCAAAGTTTGAAAAAATAGACAAAGAGCGGCGCCTTACTACTCGTGTTATGATTAATAATGTTCGAGACGATGGACAAACTATTGATCTTTCGGAAATAGAATATTTCATACAAGATGAAAAAACTGGTGAGAAATATGAAGGTGAAGCTCATCCGATAGATGACGAGCACTATAAAAATGTTCCACACGAATTCTCTTTAACTACTGACGTTGTATTTGAACTGAAAACTTCACCAAAAGATTTAAATAATATGTATTTATACATAGATAGCAAAGCTGCGCCGTTAACAAATACATATTGGAAGCTTGATAATTTAGTATCTAAATAGAAAGACCAGTCTTATACGACTGGTCTTTTTACATTCATACATTTAACACTTTCATTAACACTTATATTAATTTTCTAATAACAACTTGAATAACATCAGCTAAACCAGTGTGTCCTTTCCCTTCAACTCGCTCTTGTTCTCCATTAAAGAAATGAATTACCTTATGTTCTTCACACCAAGTAAGGATATCAATTGGATCATACAGCATATCAACATCTTTTGGTCCACCAGTACAATAGTTTATTTGTTTTTTTGAGTAAACTTCAAACATAATTAATCCACCAGGTTTTATCGTTTGTATCATTTTATCTAATATCATTTTTTTATAATCATCATGAAAATGTCCAAATACCATAATTGCCGCATCATATTCATTTTCTGGCAAACTATCAGCTAATAAATCTACTTTTTTTGTATGCACGTTTACGTTATGCTTCTCTGCCAATTTTTTTGTCTTTTCTAATCCATCTTCCGAATAATCAATAGCTGTTACTTCGTTCCCTTGTCTTGCTAGAAATACAGCATTTCTACCTTCTCCCTCCGCAAATGCTATTACTTTATTGTGATTTGCTAAACGAAATGCTTGTTCTTTAATAAATGTATTAGGTTCTTCCCCGTAAAAATATTCATCTGATTTATATCGATCATTCCAAAAATTATTCATCATCTTCTCTCCTTCTTCATATCATTTTCTAACTACAATTAAAGATATTAAAGAGCCTCTTTATCCTTAATTAATTTAAAAATAAAAGCAGATTAAAAATCCACTTTTATTTTTTTCGCAAGATCTACGATTTTTTGATTTCTTAACTCTTCTTCCATTTTCTCTTCTGCTGCGAGCATTGCCTCATTAATTAAACATCCAGGTTTGTCATGTAAACAACAGTCAAACAATGATGTTTTGCCTTCAATTGCATGTATAATATCTAAAAATGAAATATCTTCCCAATTCTTACTAAGCGAGTAACCGCCCTTTGGACCAGATGATGAGTGTATCATCCCTTCCTTCGTCAACTTAGTTAGTATTTTAGACAAGTACGTTGGTGAAACATTTTGCATTTCTGCTAATTGGTGAACACTAACTAACTTATTTGGTGTGGCCTTTGCCAGAAAAAGCATTGTATGAAGAGCATAATTTGTAGCTTTAGAATATTTCATAGTACAGCTCCTATTGTAGACTTCATGTATCTACAATAACTTTATTTTTTTATTATGTCAAACGTTTGTAATACTCCATACAACATTATTTCTTCACAAGTAATACATCTGCTGCGCAAATCGTCACTTCTCTAAACGGAGAGTCAAATAAAACGCCTAGTTCAAAACCATCTTCAGTAAGAGCTATTTCATGATATAACCACCAAGCATTTTCAAAGTTTTCCGGCATAGAACACTGTGTTACTCCTATAAAGGTTACTTCAAGTTTATCAAATTCACTAAAAGTACCACTGCAATCTAATACGATAGACAAAGTATCTTCTGATTCTCTCTTTATTACTTTAATTACACTATCGTGTAGTGATGTCTTGTGTAACTGAGCGACATTTGACGGAAGTTTTTTCTCAATGGAATTAAAATATTCTACGTATGATTGATCTAATTGTGCCATTCTTTTCTCATAATCTGTTGTCCACTCTTGCATAAGTTTTTTCAGTTCACCTGATGGGTATTCTGAATTAATTGTTATGTTTTGTATAATTGAGTATATCGATTCAGGAAGGAATTTTAATAAATCTATTTTCCTTTCCTCTATTTCTTCCTTTAAACTTTGTATATCCATTTCCGACCATTCTTTTATAGACTCTATAAAACTTATAAATTCTAAAACTTGCATTTTTTTATACCATTCTCTTGTAAAATATTTCAATGACACCTCTCCTAAAATATCTTTACATCCAGTAAAAGCAATACATCCACTTATTATATCATTCCAATAACCATTTTTTCTAAAGAAATAATGTAAAAATGTAAATATTCCGCCTATTATTTCTAAAACTTCAGAATATTTACAAAAGTATAAAATTAGAATACATTTTAGCTGTACAAGATTCACCTGTACAAAAATTCAAACAAAAAGGGATGGTTATATGTTGAAGAAATTAGTAGCAGGGACATTAGTAGCGGGTTTTGCATTAACTGGAGGACTAGGTGCAGTAAGTGCTGAGGAAAAAAGTAACACAATTAAGTCATTTGATTATTTAAAAGTGGATGAACAAAATGTTAATTCATTTGCAAAATTAAGTGATCAGGATAAGAAAGATATCCAAATTACTATGGTATTACCAGAGCAAAATGAAAATGGAGATTGGCTAGCTTATGGTTTTACTAGCCGCGAAACATTGGATGCGTATATTGCAAAGGATAAAAAAGCAATTAAAAATAATATTAATCCTTTAGGTAGCGGTGCTGGTAGTACTGATTTTTACGAACATAAAGATAAAGGTGGTCAATATATTTACTGGAGCAGCGGCTTTAAAAACTTACCATCTAGCTGGAATGACAGAATTTCTTCTGTAAGTACAGCCTCACCTTCTGCAAGTTATTCAACGACACTTTGGGAGCACACTTCAACACAAGGATATGGAAAAGGTGTTATATTTAAACACGCTGATTGGTATGGTAAAACTGCTAATTTAGCTCCTGATTGGAACGATATTACTTCAGCGATTGAAATTAAAAAATAATAAGATATTCTATTAATAAAAAATCAAACCACTATTCTCTTATTTGTTTAGAGAATAGTGGTTTATTATATTTCCATTTAAGCATGTACAGCATGTCCTACCGCTTGCATTAACGCTTCATGAATTGCTTCTGATAAAGTAGGGTGTGCTGCAATATAATCTCTCATTATATCAGCGGTAACTTCTGTATGAATCATTACGGTTCCTTGACCAATAAGTTCAGTTGCATGAGGACCGATAATAGAAATCCCTACAATTTCTTGGTATTTAGGTTCTACAATGACTTTTACTTTACCTACTTGTTCTCCTAAAATAAGAGCTTTTCCGTTCGCTGTAAAAGGAAATTCTCCGATGAGAATATCACCATATTGTTCTCTTGCACCTTTTTCACTTAACCCGACACTAGCTATTTCTGGAGCTGTGTATATACAACGGGGCACAGCGTGATAATTTACTTTCACGTCTTCTCCGCTTGCGTGTAATGCTGCTGTCGTTCCTTCATGGAAGGCAACGTGAGCAAGCTGAATTCCACCAATCACATCACCAGCTGCGTAAATATGCGATACGTTCGTTTGCATATGTTCATTCACAGCAATCCCTTTATTTGAAAACTGAACCCCTGCCTTTTCTAATCCTAATTGTTGCACTCGTGGTTTTCTTCCTACAGAAACAAGAACAAATTCTGGAGTTACTTCGTGAGTAATTCCCTCGTATTCAAATGAAGCTTGCTTCTTATAGTTATTTAAACCTTTTAAAACTGCTCCCGTAAAAATTTTCACCCCATCTTTTTCTAATTTCTCTCTTAAAGTATTCGCGATATCTTCATCTTCACCAGGTATTAATTGCGGTGCCATTTCAACTATCGATACTTTTGTGCCAAGTCTACTATAAATGCTTGCAAACTCGCATCCTATTACACCACCGCCAACGATTAACAATGACGATGGTACACTCTCAAGAGACATGGCATGGCTACTATTTAAAATCCATTTTCCATCGAACGGAGCGAATGGTAATTCTGTAGGTTCGGAACCAGATGCGATAATAAAGCTCTCTCCATCAACTACTTCTTCTTTATTTCCTTGTACAACTCGCACACGATGATCCGTTTCGAATTTCGCTTTTCCTTTTACAACTTTAATTTTATTTTTCTTCATTAAATATTGTATTCCTTGGACGAGTTGCATTACGATTTGTGATTTTCTCGCCTGTATTTGATCCCAATCAATTGATATACTTCCTGTATTAAGCGTAACTCCATAATCATTCGCTTTTCTCACAATGTCATGTATTTCAGCACTTTCTAACAGTGATTTCGTAGGCATACAACCAACATTTAAACACGTTCCGCCAAGGTCAGCTTCATCAATAAGAGTGACATCTTTGCCATTTTGAGCCGCGGTAATTGCTGCTACATAGCCAGCAGGTCCGCCCCCAATAACAACTAATTTACTCATTCTCTCACCTTCTCTTTATAAAAGAATTGTTATAGGTTCTTCTAAATAATGTTTAATTGTGCGTAAAAATGCAGCTGCTGGTGCACCGTCTAGTACACGATGATCGAATGTTAAACTTAAAGGTAACATACTACCTTTTTTTAATTTTTTCCCTTTATATACAGGAACATGTTCAATTGCGCCAATACCTAAAATGCCAGTCTCAGGTGTATTTAATACAGGTGTGAAATATTCAATACCAAAGCTACCTAAATTACTAATTGTAAATGTCGTTCCGTGCATATCATCACTACTTAAGCTACCTGTTCGTGCCTTTTGTGCCACATTCTTAATCTCTTTAGACAACTCTACTAAAGATAAATTATTTGCAAAGCGAATAGCTGGAACGACTAACCCTTTTTCTAATGCGACTGCCATGCCTAAATGCACATGTTCAAATTGATGAATTGCATCATCTATATAAGCGCTGTTCATTTCTTTATGTTCTCCAAGTGCTAATACAACAGCATGCGAGACGAAATCCGTAATAGTTAATTTATTATCATATCTTTTTTGTACAACTTCCGCTATTTCTTTATGTAAAGCAACTAAATCTGTTACATCTACTTTCATCGTTAACGTTAATTGTGCGCTATTTTGTAAGCTTGCGTGCATACGATTTGCGATTGCTTTACGCATACCAGTAACAGGAATCGCTTTACTTTCTTCTCGTTCAGATATTTCCGGAACGTTTACTCTTACCTCAAGTGCTTTTAATACATCTGCCTTTGTAATCCTTCCGCCAGGACCTGTACCAACTAATGCCTTGATATCCAGATTTTCAGACTTTACAATTTTCTTCGCTACAGGTGAAATTTTAATTCTTTGCTTCGATACTTCTTTCCCATTTGCTTCTTGATTTTGTACATTTTGTACTTCTATATTAGATGTTTTTTCTTCTACAACATGTGTGCTTTCCTGCATTTCTACCTTTTCATTCGGTTTACCGATGTAGCAAATTACAGTACCAGGCGGCACTCCTTCATCTTCACTTACAGCTATATCAAGTACCGTACCATCAGCTGGCGCTTCAATTTCCGTTTCAATTTTTTCTGAATTAATACTAGCAATTAGTTCTCCTTTTGCTACATTATCGCCTGCTTTAATATTCCAGCTCGTAATAATACCTTCTTTCATCGCCATACCTAACTTCGGCATTACAACTTCTACAGCCATGTCTCTCTCTCCCTTCTCATCGTTTTATTACACATGTAATAAAGATTGGTCTCCGATCATTTCTGATACAGTTTCAATTACTTTTTCTGGTGTTGGCAAATACAACTTTTCAAGTGGTGGTGAGAACGGAACAGGTGTATGTGGTGCTGTAATTCGTTTAATAGGTGCATCTAACAAATCAAAACCTTTATCCGCTACAATTGCCGCAATATCTGTTGCGATACTACATCTAGGATTCGCTTCGTCAATGACGATAAGACGATTTGTTTTTTCAACAGATGATAAAATAGTATCTTCATCAAGTGGTGATAAAGATCGTGGATCAATTACTTCTACTTCAAGCCCCTTTTTCGATAATTGCTTTGCAGCTGCAAGCGCTGTATGAACTTGCTTTCCGATTGCGACAATTGTTACATCAGAACCTTCCCGTTTAATATCTGCTTTTCCTAATGGAATTGTATAGTATCCTTCTGGCACTTCACCTTTCATATTGTAAAGTGTTTTATCCTCAAAGAAGATTACTGGATCATCATCTTCAATTGCCGCTAATAATAAGCCTTTTGCATCATACGGTGTGGAAGGAACAACAACTTTAATACCTGGTATGCTCGTAAATAATGCGTACAAACTTTGTGAATGTTGAGCTGCTGCACTAAAACCAGCGCCATGCATCGTACGTACTGTAACGGGTACTTTTGCTTTACCTCCAAACATATAACGGAATTTCGCACCTTGGTTTAATACTTGATCAAGACAACTACCGATAAAATCATTAAACATTAACTCAGCTATCGGACGTAATCCAGTTGCAGCAGCTGCCATCGCAGCTCCCATATAACCCGCTTCAGAAATTGGTGTATCCAATATACGATTTCGGCCAAACTCTTGTACAAGTCCTTTCGTAACACCAAGAACACCACCCCAAGCTTCATCATCTTGCAGATGATCAACTTGTGCACCGCCTGCAACATCTTCACCTATTAAAATTACATTTTCATCACGACGCATTGAGATTTTCATCGCTTCATTAATTGCAGTTGACATACTTACTGTTCTAGTCATAATTTTTCACCCTCCTCTTATTTGTAAGAAACGTATACATCTTTTAATAATTCTTCATCGTCTGGGTATGGACTATTTTCACTAAATTCAATGGATCTTTGTACTGCATCATCTACTGCTTTTTCCATATCAACAAGTTCAGATTCCGTTAATAAACCTTCATGAATTAAATGCTTACGGAAATTCACAATTGCATCTTTTTCATTTAAATGTTCTTCTTTTTCTTCTGATGTTTTATATGTTTGTGCTTCACCTTCGAAATGACCATAATTACGATATGTCATACATTCAATAATTGTTGGACCATCACCATTACGTGCACGTTCCACTGCTTCTGCAGCAGCTTTATATACAGCTAGAAGATCTTTTCCATCTACTTGAACACCTGGAATATTATAAGCTTTTGCGCGATCAGCGATAGAATCACAACTTGAAGCATATTCAAATGTAGTTGCTTCACCGTAACCGTTATTTTCTGCAATAAAAATAACTGGTAACTTCCAAATCGCCGCTAAATTAACCCCTTCATGGAATGTTCCTTCATTATTTGCTCCGTCACCGAAGAAGCAAACACTTACATCTTTTGTTCCTTTATATTTAGCTGTTAATGCTGAACCGCAAGCAAGTGGGAAACCCCCGCCTACAATGCCATTCGCACCAAGCATTCCTTTATCTAAATCGGCAATATGCATGGAACCGCCTTTACCTTTACATAATCCTGTCGCTTTCCCGAAAAGTTCAGCCATCATACCATTTAAATCACAACCTTTTGCGATACAATGTCCATGACCTCTATGTGTACTTGTAATACTGTCACTATCCGTTAAGTGGGCACATACACCAACTGCTACCGCTTCTTCACCTGCGTATAAATGAACGAAACCTGGCAAAACGCCTTGCGCGAACAATTCATGCACCTTATCTTCAAACTTACGAATTTCTAACATTTTTTCGTACATCCAACGAGCTTGTTCTTTCGTAATTTCATTCCCTTTACTTTCAGTTGTTTTTAACATGTCCAGCCCTCCTATTTTCTTGTTCGTCTTTTATATTGCAAGTATTGTGCCAATTTCGAATCCTTGTTTTAATAGGTTTTCTCTATCTTTTAACAATAAAAAAGTGGACAAAATGAGACGTTTGTCTCGTTTTGTCCACTTTTGTTCCCTTAATAAGAGAATTGTTACTTTATTCATTATCAAAGCTCTTCTGTAATTTTCGGATGTAAATAATTTGACCAATATGATATGCATTATGAGTTGTTACATTCGCTAGCACTTCCCACCACTTTGCAGAAACAGGAAATCCCACTACATCACTTTCAACCTTTTCTTCATTTATGAGATTTTGCCATTGTAACAGTTTTTCTAGTAGTTTTTCCCGTAATTCATCGAAAGTTTGATTATCTGAGAGCATAAAACTTTTGTTATTATCTCCTATAGCGGGTACTGCATTCACATTTGATTCTTTATACCTAGTTTGCCACGTAGAGTTCCAATACAGTAAATGTTGTACGATTTCAGCTATACTATTACTCTCTTCATTCGGTTTCCAGAAAGCTTCCCTCTCAGATAAATCCTTAACTGCATCTGAAAATGGCATATACCAACTGGGATCATTTGCATTCGCTAATAGCTGATCTGCTAATACAGCTTTTACATGGACCATGTTTCTTCCCTCATTTCATTATCATATTAATATACACTACTCTATATACGCTGATTCCCTATGATCCCCTTTTTTTACATACAAATTGATTTCATACTAAATGTAAGAATAATAGATTTTCTTATCATAACTCGTTATGATAAAAGAAAAAGAAAGCTGGCGGAAAATGAATAAAAAAATCGCAATAATTACAGGAGCCTCAAGTGGATTTGGACTATTAACTACACTCGAACTCGCAAAAAAAGATTATTTAGTTATCGCTACAATGCGAAACCTAGAAAAACAAGGAACCTTACTATCCCAAGTTACTCAACTTAACTTACAGCACAATATAAAAGTTCAACAATTAGATGTAACAGATCAAAATTCTATACATAATTTCCAATTGTTTTTAAAAGAAATTAATAGAATAGATCTCCTTATAAATAACGCAGGATATGCAAATGGGGGCTTTGTAGAAGAAATTCCAGTAGAGGAATACCGTAAACAATTTGAAACGAACATATTTGGAGCTATATCAATTACCCAGCTTGTCTTACCGTATATGAGAAAACAAAGAAGTGGAAAAATCATTAATATAAGCAGCATTAGCGGCCAAGTTGGATTCCCTGGTTTATCTCCTTATGTATCTTCAAAATATGCATTAGAAGGCTGGAGTGAATCGCTTCGCTTAGAATTAAAACCTTTCGGAATAGATGTCGCTTTAATTGAACCTGGTTCTTACAACACAAATATATGGGAGGTTGGTAAACAACTAGCTGAAAACCAATCTGATACAACATCTCCTTACAAAGAATATATGGATAAAATACAAAAACATATTAATAGCGGTAGTGATACATTTGGTAATCCGATAGATGTTGCTAATAAAATCGTTGAAATTGCTGAAAAAAAGCGTACTACTTTACGATATCCTATTGGAAAAGGTGTAAAATTTATGATCTTTACGAAGAAGATTCTTCCTTGGAGATTGTGGGAATACCTTGTTTTGAGAAGCTTTAAGAAGATGTAATAAACTATTTTGAAAGAGGTGCTAATTAAATGTTAGGTTTACCGTATGGGAAAGTGTTTTTAGTGCCGTGGACTGAAGAATGGGAAATTGAGTTTATGAAAGAGAAACAAATCATTGAGGAACAAATTGGCGAACATATTTTAGCGATACACCATATTGGTAGTACTTCTATTCCATATTTAAGTGCAAAGCCAATTATTGATATAGCAATTGAATTAGAAAATTATACGGACGGTATACATTGTATTAAAAAGTTAGAACTACTAAACTATAAATATAGAAAAGAAGTATTACCCGAAAGATACTATTTTAATAAAGGTGAACCAAGAACTCATCAAATTCATATGTATGAACAAGGGAATACATATTTAATAGAACAATTACAATTTCGTGATTACTTAATAGACAATAAAACTGCACGCATGCAGTATGAACAGTTAAAGATTCAACTTTCACAAGCTAATCCTACTGATAAACATAAGTATGCAGAGGATAAAACTAATTTCATTACATCTATATTAACTAAAATAAATGCTTAAATAAACAAGAAACCATTTAGTAGTAAATGGTTTCTTGTTTATTAGTTATTTCATTATTTGTACTATCAAATTTTTATTATACAGCAGGTGGAAAGAAGTAAAATAGTATCGAAGTCATAAAAATAAACGTGAATACCCCAATTACCGAAAATATATATTCTTTCGATTCTTTATCATACTTCCATTCCATCAATGCTCTTAAGATTAACGTCCCACCTAAATAAGTAAAAATGACATAAGCGATATTAACACTCTCAAATTTAAAGATAAATATAAAGCTAGTTATTAAATAAATAAAAAGTAGTCCTATTTCCAATTTTTTATGTAAACTATTTACATGTTTCTTATATCCCCAAAAACCACCCGTGGGCATATTCAATTTTTTTCTTGAAAACTTATCGAGAAAATAGACAGCTATACAAAAAACAATAGTTATAATCCAAAAAGTAGAAGCTCCTATTTTAACCCCTCCTATTATTTCATTTAATTACTTGAAATAAATTGGACTATATTACGGTTATCCCCTTCTAAATAACTTATGATGCCTTCAGGATATGTCGGCTTCTCCTGTAATTCCTCTAGACTTTTCCAAATTAATATAATATCCTCATGCTCTTTATGCCTTATTTCATTTGTAATGATTTTTTCAACAGTCCCCCAATGTATCAATGTACAATGATGACCATTTTCGTTGCCCCACTCAAAAATATGTTCATTTACAATTGCTAACTCTTGAACATCAACTTTCAAATCGTATTCTTCTATTAACTCTCGAATTATTGCTTCTTTTGACGTTTCACCAAATTCAATAGAGCCACCTGGAAAACGATAAAATGATTCATTCTCATCACATTGTACTAGTACTTTTGAATGTTCGTCGTTTACAATCATTACTTCAGCCCGTAAACGTGGTCTTATCATTTTCTCACCCTTTATTTGTATGACCATTCATCACCAATACGTATTATAGAATACATTCAAAATAAAACCTGTAATTATTAGTAACGGAACAATTCCAAACGAAATAATATATTCTTTTGCTTTCCTATCATATTTCCACTGCATATATCCTTGAAAAATGTACAACGTCATAAAAAAGAAAATTGGTATATAAGTCATGTATATTGGATTCAAAATTGAACCTATCATCATAAGTACTACATAAGAAATAATGATAATCCATTGCCCCCATTTATGTGATTGGCTGACATATTTACTATTCCATCCAGTTTGTCTCGGTATATTTAACTTCTTCCTCACAATTTTTTCTAAAAAGAATAAAATTATAATCCATAACAATAAGACAATTAGTTTCAAAAGAAACAGAAAGGCCTCCTCCTTTACCTTTTCTCCGGCTGATCACTCGGATACGTAGCACTCTCTTTATTTTCAACGTCCCAACTAATTATAGTCGCACTATCGCGTCCGAATTGATGATGAACGTGCTCTAATACATGATGAACACTTTCTTCAAGTTTTTTATTATTTCTATTCATATTATTATACAGATTTACTGGCGTTTCATATCGGCGTTCCCCGCATTCTAATACTCCATCTGTCACCATTACAATTCGGTTCTTTGCAGTACGTAATTCACGAATACCTGATGAATAACAAGGAACAGGTAAATCAAATGTGTTTACATTTCCAATCCATTCGTAAAAATGACGTTGATTTAATGCATATTGTCCTAACTTATGTAACTCTTCATGAAATACATACACTAAACAATCACCAATAGAAAGCCACCATATATAATTTTCTTTTCTTACACATAGTAAGCAAGCTGTTTCACCTTGTATTCTTTTGCACTTTTCCTTAAATGAAGATGACTGAAAAATTGTAAGTATATGATTTTCAACATACTGAAATACTTTATCAATTGGTTCATTCAAAATTACGCTTATATTTTCATATTCTTTTTCGATTGTATTTACTACTAAATCAACACTTTCTGCACTATTATGTCCATCTAATATAGCTGCAAATTCCCATTCACCATTTGACCAAACTAATGCACCATCTTCATTCTTTTTCGCTCCAGCACTTATATTCCCGCCATATTTACCAAGTACAATATCACCATATTGCTTAACTGAAATTTCTCCTAAACACATTTCTATATTTCCAACCCATGAATATTGTGTATTATTTGTTGTATGCATACTCATTTACCATATACTTACGTATTCTTTCGCATAGTTTTTTTATTTTCTCTTCATCACCATATGGTGCACCAGTCCATTTCGCTACTTCGGTTGGTGACCAAAATTCTTTTGGTGTATTTGGATAACGTGGAATAATGTGCATATGCATATGTGGTACACCATTTCCTGAAACAAAAGTGTAAATATGCTCTGCACCTTCGCTTTCTTTTAGCGCTTTACTTACTCTACTTGTTATAAGTCCGAACGCTTTCGCTTCTTCATCTGTTAGTTCAGCAAGGCCAGGTACATGTCTTTTTATATCTATCATTACATAACCTAGGTATGTTTCTTCACTATCCCAGTAGACATGTCCAACGTAAACGAGTTCATCTTCGTAAATAGCTCCACCTGGAACTATAATAATTCCTTTATGTTTTTCGCAAATGAAACAGTTTTGTTCTATTTGATTGTTTGTTGACATTATCCATCACCTTCCTTTTCATATATAATAGCACAAAAAAAGGAAAAACAGGTTTCGTATTCCGAATTTTCATTCTTTTGATACAACAATTTTTGAAATGAATTTACATCTCATTATTTCTTCAAAAACGCAATCCCAATTATAATCCCAATCACAATTCCGATTACTAAATTATTTGTAAAGTGCCCTTGAAATACACCGATTACACCCCCTATACCGACACCTATTGCCAAAGCATCATTTCTTTTTTTATTTTTAGCCAAAATTGCATCTCCTCCCATCATTTCTCCCTAAACAACATGCATTCACTTAAATGTATTAATATACGCACTATCTCGCTTGAATCTTTTCAAAAAATGCACTTTAACTTCATATATAATATTTTCCATTTTCTGTACATACTCCTTTTATAATGAAAAAATTTCAAGTAACCATTAAATATATATAGGCATTTACTATAAGAAAGATCCGTAATTTATTGAAGGAGGAACGATTCAAATGCATCCTCATTGGAATCCAAATATAAATCAACAGTATGTTTATTCCCCCATCCTGTAAGGAATACATTGCATCATGATTCACAATATATGATGCAGCGCATCGCAAGTCTTGAAAGTCAGTTAGCTAAATTAATCTCATTAATTGAAGAAAATAATCAATTAATTAAATCCATGGAACAACAGCAAAACCAAGTTTGTGCACCAGCTGGAGGTTCTGTTATCGTTCGTATGTAAACTGGATGCAATAAAAAACACACTTTGTAGTATAAAAGTGTGTTTTTTGGTCATTATTTTCTTTTCGTATGGAACCCTTGTGTAATTCGGTCTAATATAATTGCGATTACTACGATAGCTAATCCAGCTTCAAATCCCATTCCGATATTAACTTGTGTTACCGAGCGATATACATCAACTCCAAGTCCTGGAGCTCCTACAAGTGATGCTGTTACAACCATCGATAATGAAAGCATAATACTTTGGTTCACACCAGCCATAATCGTTCCGGTTGCAAGTGGTAATTGTACTTTAAATAGTTTTTGTGATGCCGTGGATCCAAATGCATTCGCTGCTTCAATTAAATCTTCTGGAACTTGTCTAATTCCTAAGTCAGTAAAACGAATTGTCGGTGGCATTGCAAAGATTACTGATGCAATAATTCCAGGTACTACACCTACTCCGAAAAATGTGATCGCTGGAATAAGGTATACGAATGCAGGCATTGTTTGCATAAAATCTAATGTTGGTTTTAAAAATTTTGAGAAACGTTCATTTTGAGATGCTAATATACCAATTGGAATTCCGACAATAATTGAAATAATAACTGACGTAAGTACGAGTGCTAATGTTTGCATCGTTTGTGCCCAGTAGTTAATATTCAAAATAAATAATAATCCAATAAGCGTAAAAATGACTAAAGATAGTTTTCTCGTTGTGTACCAAATGAGGAAACATAAGATAATAATCATCAATATGGCAGGAATTATTATTAAAAAATTAGTGAGTAAATCAACGAATCCACCAATAATATAAGAGAATCCTCGGAATAAGCCTTCAAAGTGCTCATATAAACTTACAACAAATGAGTCGACCCATTCCCCTAACGGAATACGCGGTATACTATTCATCGTCTTTCACCTCTTCCTCAATGTTTCCTGCAAGAGCTTGAATGACACTTTCACGTTTAATAATTCCTCTTAGCCTTTTCTTCTCATCGATTACTGGTAACGGATATTTCATCTCCGCCATTTTTGCATACGTCTCTTCCAGTAAAGTATCTAAATACACATGCGGAATATCATTAAGTAATAAATCAGCAATCGGCCACTGTTTTTGTACTGCCTTACTCGCATCATCCGCAGTTAATATACCTAAAAACTCATACTTTTTGTTTACAACATATACAGTTGAAACACCAGCATTCCTCATAATTTGAAGGGCTACACGAGGTCCACGATCAATTAATAAAGTTTCTGGTCGTTTTAAAATAGACTCCGCCGTAATTACTTTTCCTAAATTCACGTCCGCAACAAACTTTTCTACAAATTCATTAGCGGGGCTCATCATAATTTCTTCTGGCGTTCCAATTTGAACGATTTCTCCATCTTTCATTAATGCGATACGATCTCCAATTCGAAGCGCTTCATCTAAATCATGCGTAATAAATATAATCGTTTTTTCCATTTTATCTTGCAACTCTAACAATTCATCTTGCATTTCTTTTCGAATAAGTGGATCTAATGCACTGAATGACTCGTCCATTAGTAATACATCTGGATTATTCGTTAGCGCCCTTGCGATTCCAACGCGCTGCTGCATACCGCCACTAAGTTGACTTGGATAATTATCTTTATGATGATCGAGTCCTACTAACTGTAGCGATTCTAACGCTTTTTTCTCTCGCTCTTCAACCGGAACTCCTTGTATTTCTAACCCATATGCAACATTTTGTATAACTGTACGATGCGGAAATAGAGCGAATTTCTGAAATACCATACTCATTTTCGTTCTTCTTACTCTTCGTAACTCTTCTTTTCCCATCGTTGCGATGTCTTCACCATCTATGTATATATGACCTGCAGTTGGTTTAATCAATTGATTTAACATACGAACTAGCGTAGATTTCCCGCTACCAGACAAACCCATAATAACGAAAATTTCTCCAGAGTATACTTCAAACGTTGCTTTTTTCACCCCAACGTTCATTCCTGTCTCTTTTAAAATTTCCGATTTACTTTTTCCTTCTTTTAATAAGGAAAGGGCTCTTTGCGGATGTTTCCCGAATACTTTTGTTACGTTTTCAACACGCACCTTTGTATTATCCATGTCACTACTCCTTTTCTACCCATCTATTCACATAGTGTTGCGATTTTACAAAGAAATATTACATAAAAATGACATTCATAAGATTTCTTTAAAATTCTCGTTTCCGTTCATAATAAGAATGCTTACTTATACATTTATTTTATAAGGCAAACGTTACTTAGGAGGTTTTCAATGCGAAAGAAAATTTGGTTTATATGCCTTGCATTATTTATTACTATGATTTTCACTTCATGTAATGCAACAAATGCAAATTCGAAAGGGAAAATTAAACTTGGTGTAACAAGTTGGAAAGAAAATATTGCAACTGCAAACATGTGGAAAGTTTTATTAGAAGAAAAAGGCTACAAAGTTGAGCTCATGTATTTAGAAAAAGCCGCAATTTGGACTGGTGTTGCTCGTGGCGATGTTGATGCGAATTTAGAAGTATGGCTACCAGTTACAGATAAACCGCTAAACGATCGTTATAAAGATGATATTGTCTTAAAATCAAAATGGTACGAAGGTACTGGACTAGGTTTAGTCGTCCCTTCTTATATGAAAAACATAAACAGTATCGAAGATTTAAATGCTCATAAAGATGAACTAGATAATAAAATTGTCGGTATCGAACCCGGTAGTAGTCTTATGAATTTAACGAATAAAGCAATGAAAGAATATGATATAAAACTAAAACTTGTCCAATCCTCTGAAGCTGCGATGATGAGTGAACTAAAGAAAGCATATACAAAAAAGAAACCAATCGCTGTTACGCTTTGGAATCCGCATTGGGGTTTTTCAGAATTTGACTTGAAATATTTAAAAGACCCTAAGAAAGTATATGGTGAAAAAGATGACATTTATTACTCCGTTCGTAAAGGTTTCGAAAAAGATCACCCAGATGTTATAAAATACTTTGATAAATGGAAAATGAACGATGAACAGCTCGGTACTTTAATGGTCATGTTAAATAAAACAAAAGATCCTGAAGAAGCTGCGCGAAAATGGATTAAAAAAAATCAAGCATTAGTTGATGAATGGGTAAAGGATTAATAAAAAGGCTAGAGAATTAATATATCCTCTAGCCTTTTTCATCTTATTTTTTCGTAACAACATCATCTACAATCCCATATTCCTTCGCTTCTTCTGCAGTCATAAAATAATCTCTTTCTGTATCATGTGCTACTCTTTCAATCGGTTGGCCTGTTTTTTCTGCAATCATTTTATTAATATCATGCTTTAACTTTAATATTCTTTTCGCAGTTATTTCAATTTCTGTTGCTTGCCCTTGTGCACCACCAAGCGGCTGATGAATCATAATTTCACTGTTAGGGAGCGCAAACCGTTTTCCTTTTGCTCCAGATAATAATAGCAATGCACCAAATGATGCCGCAAAGCCCATGCACAGCGTTTGCACATCTGGTTTAATTAAATTCATCGTATCTAATATTGCAAAACCTGCTGTCGTTGAACCGCCGGGGCTATTGATGTATAAGAATATATCTTTCTCTGCATCTTCTGCTTCTAAAAATAATAATTGAGCTACGACACTACTCGCTACTTGATCATTAATTTCTGAACCGATAATAATAATGCGGTCTTTTAATAACCTTGAATATATATCATAGGAACGTTCTCCTAATTTTGTTTGTTCTACTACATATGGAATTGCATTCATTTTAAATCCCTCCAATACTTGTTATGCTGCGCAAAGCATACAACTGTAGGAAGAAGGTTGTTTCACATTAAATAATAAGACTGGCTGTTTAGATGGTAACTTAGTAAAATCTATTGAGGGAAGCAGTTTCGTTAATAATTCCGGTCTCTCTTCTCGAATAGACGTTACTACAACTTCCATATCATCTGTGAATTCGACTATCTCGACCCCTTCTTCACTTACAGTTTTCAGCCTATTTCTACTCCGGAATAAAGAAGCTTTCACTGCACCTTCTGATACAGAACACACTTTAGCAATATCAGCGATACTATATTGAAAAACATCTTTTAATAATAAAATTGCGGATTGCTGTACATTTAATGAAGACAATACTTTCCCTACCATTTCATGCAAATCTGCAATGTTCTCATGTGGTTCTTCAAAAGTGATTTGTTCTCTTATTTTTTCATGAACAGACTTAGACTTCATCTGATCTAACCAACGATTTCTTGCTATTTTATAGACGAGTGTCATACAAATATCTTTATTTCTATATTTTTGAAGCACTTTACACACTGTTTCTTGGGCGAGATCTTCCCCATCCCATTTGTTTTTCGTTAAAAAAGTACAGTATCTTTTTAACTCTCCATATTGTTCAATTAAAAAGTTTATATTTGAATGATTCATATCGATACGGTTCTTTAAAACATGAGTTACTTTTGTGCACAAAATAACCACTCCTTTTCAGCGCTTACTTAATAAACGATTCAACATTAAAAAAAGTTACGGGGATATAAAAAAATAATGTTTATGTTCAATAATTCGCGGTCATAAATATGTTATGTACAATTTTACGTGAGGAGGAACAAATTTGCCAAAATTAACAATTGAAGGTGCGGGAACATTTGATGTAAAAGAAGGAACGAAGTTAGTATTAGCAATTGAAGATAGCGGTGTCAACATTCTTCATCGTTGCGGCGGGAATGCACGTTGCACAACTTGTAGAGTAGAAATACTAGCAGGTGATTTCTGTGAAGCGAGTGCGAATGAGAAACATGCAATGACGGAAAAAGGGATTGAAGATCATTTACGATTATCTTGTCAAATGCGTGTACATAAAGATATAGTCGTTCGTCCGGTACTTACAGTTGAAAATTCAGGTCTTGATGCTGGACCGCGTCCGGCGGAGTAAAGCGATGAATTTAAAACAGCTCGCTGGCGAATATGCCGCTAACTTTGTAAATGATGGCATGAAGATTGGGCTTGGTACAGGTTCTACTGTATATTGGACAATACAAAAATTAGGTGAGCGTGTAAAAGAAGGATTATCATTTCAAGCTGTACCGACATCAAAGGAAACTGAAGCATTAGCACATCAACTAAATATCCCCCTAATTTCGTTAAACGACGTACAAAGTCTTGATCTTACAATTGATGGAGCGGATGAAATTGATTCAAATTTACAACTTATAAAAGGCGGTGGCGGTGCATTACTTCGTGAAAAAATCGTTGCCTCTTCCTCTAAAGAACTAATTATCATTGCTGATGAATCGAAACTTGTAACACATTTAGGTACTTTTCCATTACCTATTGAAATCATCCCTTTTTCATGGAAACAAACCGAAAATAAAATTCAGTCTTTAGGATGTCAAACAACATTACGTTTGAAAAATAATGAAACCTATATAACCGATAACAATAACATGATTATCGATTGTATATTCCCTAATCATATTTCTAATCCTGCCCATTTACACACTCAATTAAAAATGATTACTGGTGTAGTTGAAACAGGGTTGTTTATAAGTATGACGAGTAAAGTAATTATCGGCGCTAAAAATGGGATAAAGGAATTGTAATAAAAGCTAACTTTTTAAAGTTGGCTTTTTAGTATGTTCTTCTCTTTATAGCGCATTATTATGATATACTATGAAAACACAAGCTGATTACATTAGAAAGGACTGAACATTTTGCAATCCAAACTTATAACAGAACTTACTGATTTAGAAACTGCCTTTCATATTCGAAAAGAAGTATTTGTAAAAGAACAAGGTGTCCCTCTTGCAGATGAATTCGATACATTCGATGAAATCGGAGAGCAATGTAAACATATTTTAGTTTATTATAATGAGCTTCCTGTAGGTACAGGGCGTATACGATTTGTTGATGGCGTCGGAAAATTAGAACGTATTTGCATTTTAAAAGATTATCGTACATACGGATTAGGTAAAGTCATCATTCAAACGTTAGAAGAAATTGCTCGTAACGAACAAGCTACAAAAGTGAAACTACACGGGCAAACACAAGCTGAAGGATTTTATAAAAAATTAGGTTATGAAACTTCTTCTGATATATTTATGGAAGATGGCATTCCGCATATACTTATGACGAAAATGTTATCATAATAAAAAGGGTAGTGTATGAATCTTATGTATTCATACACTACCCTTTATTATTAATAGAAAAGTGAATTCTCAAGATTCTCTTTTGAAATCAAAGCCCATCATCTCTTAGTTCATATCTAGGTAAAGCTTACACTGTTTTCCATAATGATAATGCATAAATCCAGTTCGGATCACCATTTCCTTGATAACTCTGGACTGCTTCATATACTTTTCCTTCGTGTAGAACTCTATCTCCCTTTTTATATGCTTTTTTTGCATCCCACGCTTCATATGAAGCGCTTTCGGTTTTTGTAGTAATTGTGAATATATCACTCTGTACGGATTCATTTCCAGCTACATCAACAGCTTTTACTACATATTTATAAGTAGTATTAGCGAGCAGATTTTTATCCATATAAGAAGTTGTATTGGATGTTGCAATCTTTTTCATTGATCCTTCTGTTTCTCTATAAATATCGTAATGGTCTACACCAATATTATCGTCAGATGGACTCCACATTAAATCCACACTTGACGCTGTCGTTCCCATACTATGTAATCCTTTTGGTTGTGTTGGTGGTTCTGTATCAGGAATCTCAACTGTTGTTTTTACTGTAAGCGCTGTACTTTCCTTCGATACATTGCCAGCTGCGTCAATTGCTTTTACAGTATAAGAGTATTCTGTGCTTGGTTGTAATTTCTTATCAATAAAATGAGTGCCTATTACTGTATCAATCATCTCTCCGTTACGGAAGATTTGATATCCTTTTACCCCTACATTATCCGTAGAAGCGTTCCATGTTAGTTCTACACTATTTGCTGTTACTTTTTGCGTCTGAAGTCCATTTGGAATACTTGGCGCTTCTATGTCTGGTTTCACATCATTAATAAGATTAACATCAATTACATTATAGAATGCATTTGCTGTATCAGCTACATCCCATACTGCTAAAATCACATGATATCCACTACGATCAGTAGGTACATTGATTTTATGAGTTAAATTATTTGAAGCTGCAGAACCATCATGTTGTACAGTTCCAATTGGTTCAAAATCTGCTCTTGTTAGCGCTTTATTTGGATTCCATCCTTTTTTAGTAATATAGTAATGCCACTTACTCGTTAAGTGAGGCGCAGTATACTTCCAAGTAAATGTATTTTCCCCACCAGTGATTGTATTTTTAAACCAACGATTTGCTGTTTGTTGATCTAAAATACCACCAAATTTTCCGCCTGCTGAAGCAATTTGTCCATCTACTGGACCACTTTGTGGGAACCCTTTTGGAGCTTCTAAACTTTGTGGTTCATACATAACACTTCCACAGTTTACATTTAGCGCACCATAAGTTGAACTACATAAAGCGGATCGGCTACCGGGCTTTTCAACAAAACCGTGCGCATAAGCATTTTGAGGAATAAGTGTCGTACTAATAATTCCAGCTGTTAATGCTACAGCTCCTAAACTTTTTTTGTTCATTTTCATATTTTGTAGTTGTTTTAAAAATCGATTATTCATGCTCATGTCTCCTTCTTGTTATACTTTGTAGTGGAATGTGGGCTTTGATGTAAAAGAATAACAAGAGACAAACTTGTACCGATGTATGTGTTAATTATGCATACACCGCAGTGAAATTATATTTTTCTTGTGAAATATTTCACTTTATGAATATATCATGACATAGAAATTACCTGAGTATGTGCAGAAGTTGTGCAGAAATAGTGAAATTATTACTAACATGTAAAACTAAGTCCTAACATTTTAAAATACAATTTGAATATATTTATCTATCATCTTTACTTCATAATTAACAATACATTTAACTGGTTAACTTTTATTCTTATACTTATATCTCTCAGTGCCTTAGTTTTAACCATACTAGATATTAAAAATAAGAATTATAAAGTTAAATAAAAAGCATCCTATTTAGATGCTTTTCTAATGTATAATTTCATTTTTTTCACTGACCTACAAATATAAAAATTTCATCAACAGCTTCCTTATATCCACCTGATTTTTGGAAAGATTCCTTCAAATTCAAAGCAACTTCTTTAAATGACGGATTATTTAATACCATTTCTACACTTTCACTTAGTTGATCCGCAGTTAATCCTTGCATTTGTAATTTTATTCCTGCTCCAAGACTCTCCACTTGCTTTGCGACTACTGGCTGATCTGCACTTTGCGGTATTACAACGAGCGGAACCCCGTTATACAGTCCTTCATGCGCACTGTTCATCCCGCCGTGTGTAATAAATAGTTTCGTATATGTAAGCAGCTCAGTTTGGGGTACATAGTTTTTCACAATGAAGTTTTTAGGGATTTCGCCTAGATCACTTATTTTTGTTTTATTACCAATAGACATAACAATTGTATGCTCACTATTCTCAAAGGCCTTCATACACAGTTTATAAAAGTCAATCGCTTCATTAAAAACAGTACCTAATGAAATATAAATCGGACTTTTTTCTTCAATTGAAGTAAAATAAACGTCTCTGTTTTTCATTTGTGCAGAGATAGATGGTCCTACAAATTTATATGTTTCATCAAACGTATCACCAAAAGGCTGGAACTCCTTAATTGTATACACAATAGTAAGGGGTGCAGGATTACAGAAAACTTCATACGATGATTTTATTTCAACACCATATTTTTCAGCAATTCCCTTCGTTAAGTTTTGAAAATCATTCTGTATTTTATCATGAATTTCTACTGGGATATTTTTTGACAGATGACCTAACATTTGCTCAAAAGATTTTTCATCCTGCGCAAAAGATGTACATGAATTTATGGATGGCAATTTAAGAATTTGAGCAATTAAGTGCCCACAGCCAAACATAGAATCATGAATTATGTAATCAAAATGTTCACCTTCAATTTGTTCTAGAACACTAGGTATAACAACATCTGCTGTATGTAGAAGAGCGTTTATTCTTTCCTGTAAATAATTTCTGCCTCCAGATAGAAACGCTTTTATAAATTTTTGATCGTCAATCGTTCGTACAGTAGCACCTGTCTTCTCAATTCGTTCCCTAAAAGCTTCTATTGAAAAATAAACGACCTCTTCACCGCGAGAAATCAACTCTTCTACAACTGGCAAAGTTGGATTTATATGTCCTTCTGATCCAGCGTTAATAAATAAAACACGCGCCATTATAAACACTCCTTACGTTAAATCATTCCTATGTTGGCAAGAGTATAGATCCCCTTCGTATCATATTCCTGCTAAATTGACCTAGCAAGTCTAAAACCGAGATCTTCTATATGAAATGTAGGATGGCTTCGGCGACGACAAGTAGCGCCGCAACCTCTCGCTGCTTCAGCCCAACTACCTCCACGAAAAATGCGGTATGTTCCGTATACTTTTTCATCATACAAATCATAGCACCATTCCCAAACGTTCCCTAACATATCATAGAGTCCCCATGCATTCGGTTCCTTTTGGCCAACGTCATGAATATGTCCATTTGAATTTTCATTATACCATGCTATATCATGAAGTTTCCCGTATGTATATCCGGTTGTACCTGCTTTACATGCATATTGCCACTCTGCCTCAGATGGCAATCGGTAGCCATTTGAATCTAACTTACATCTAACAATTTGACCACCATCACTAATAGAATAATATTCTTTTAATCCCGCTTTTTTTGAAAGTACATTACAAAACGCAATGGCATCGTTCCATGAAATATTTACAACTGGTTTATGATTATTTTCAAAATTATTTAATGTACTATTTGTAATAGCATCATATAGTTCCGTTGTTACAGCATACTTTGCAAGAAGAAATGGTTGAATTTGTACTAGCCATTCTTTTTTTATTCGATCATCTCTTAATACTACCTCTCCAGCTGGAATATTGACCATTAATGAATCGATTAGTTGAATTAAATCGTTAGTCATTTTCTATTCCTCCAAACGTTCATTTTATATGAACTTATAGTCATATACTCATTACAAAATACAATTTTCAAAATGCGTTAAATTTTTCATAATAAAAAACGATTAGTTTTATTAAACTAATCGGTAAGATCTACAAAGAATTGTTTTGTTACATTCTATTATTATATGTGCTCTAAAAATTTCCGAACCTCATTTGGAGATTTTAAAACAATAACCTTTTTCTCTTCGGGAAATTGCTCTAACCCTTTTAAAATTGTAGGTCGTTTAGCATTAGGATATTCCCATATCCATTTAAAAAATTGCAAATCAAATCTTTCTTCACATCCCGCGCCCATATCTGGTCTTGTTTTATTTCGGTATTTTACAATTCTTTTAAAAGCCCTATAAACACAAATTGTTCTATGAATATCAAGGAAGATAATTGTATCAGCTGCATTCAGTCTTATACCCATCGTCCCGCCATAATTCCCATCAATAATCCATTTCTCATCTTTAATTAAGTTATTTTGAACTGTTATTTGTTCTTCTCTCGGAACACCTTCCCAATTCGGGTTCCAAAATAATGCATCAAGATGATGCACCTTAATATTTAATTTATTCCCTAACTGCCTTGCTAATGTAGATTTTCCTGAACCACCAGAACCAATTAATATTATTTTTTTCATACCTTTACGATACCTTCTATAATTTCTTCAATATCTTCCTTCTTAGCAAAAATCCAGAAGAACATTTCTTCATTTAACTTTAATAAATCTGGTAACTGGACAAAATAAGCAATAAAGATAATTTGAATTGAAAGCATAACATACCAAATAGCTTTTAGTTCTTCTTTCGTTAAATCATTTTGTTTATAATAACCTTCAAAGACTTTGCTAACGATATGTAACCATTTTTCTCTTAATCTTTCATCACTAAATAGCTCGCTTAATACACTTGTACAGCAATAACATAAATCAAATATTTTTACATTATTTTCTAAAATCTCGAAATCTATAAACCCTTCCAGTTTATCATCTTTAAAGATTACATTTGATAGATGCATATCACGATGAATAATTTGTCTCGGTAATGGATGGACCGTTTCCTTGAAAGCTGTGTGCATTCGCTCCATCTTTTGAATTACCTCTCGATGAGCATGCTCGTTCTTTTCTAAAATCGGTATAGCCCATTCAAATACTATCTTATATAAATCTCTTTTTATTAACTCATGGTCACTATTCACCGAATGTAATGCTTTGTGCAGATTAGCTATTTCTTCTCCAATTGTACTTGCTAGCCTTTCCAGCTTATTCGTATCTTTTATTTCTAAAACACTTCCGGCAACATACTCATATAAGCAATAATATTTTTCTTTATATAATACATATTGTTCATCATTTTCTGTCTTTACTACTTTCTGTACTTTAATTCCCTTTTCATACAGTTGCTTCAAAACATCGAATTCAACTAGAAGTTGCTTTATCGATCCCGTTCTCTTTAAAATGTACTCTTTATTCTTGCATAAAACCTTCGCTACTTTTGGTTGCATTACAGTAGCTGTGACATGTTCATTTTGAAACCAAAACTTTGCAATTTCCAGTGCTTGTTCCATTTACAAATACCCCTTTTGCAATTCTTATTTCTTCCGAAAAATAACCTCACACAGTATTCCCACTCCAACACCAATTGTATATGCCACTAAATCACTCCACAAAAAACCATATCCCAACACAAGTCCACCTAAAGTCGTTGCACGAATGCTGTCTATCCAATTTGCATGATACAATTGGCTCACTTCAATCCCATAGCAAAACATTAAACTAATAAAAGCCAACTTCTTCGTCTCTGTTTTAGGAAACAAAAATCCAAAGCCAGTAAAAATCATTAATACCCATAAAGCATCACCTAAATAATCATTTAATAGATGTGGTAGTGCAAAAGCAAACTTTCTTGAGCTAAGACCTAAAATAATAATAACTATAGTAAATAGTGCATATACTACTCTATTTCGTTTCGTATTCATTTTAAAGTCCCCTAATATGTAATGTAAAACTGTAAATAGCTAGTAAAACAAAGTTATTTTACTAGCTATTTATTAGTTGCTTTAATGATAAGAAAATGTGGATTCGTATTTAGATAATAATATGATTTTTCGTCTACTTCTTTCATTTTTTCAATTGCCTTCGGTTCTACTATCTCTTCTAATACAAAATAATTTGTAGTTTCATTTAGTATGTCTTGTAATGATCTTCTAAAAAACTTGACTTCAATAGTAATATTCGGTTTAACCCAAGTATCTATTAATAACTGTTTTTCAAAATAATTTTCACATGGAAACTTTGTGAAATCCATAAAAGGATGATGAATAGAATAAATAAGTTCCCCACCTGGCTTCAATACACGACGAAATTCTTGAAATACTTGATTCCAATTTTCTAAGTAATGAAGAGTTAACGAACTTACAATCACATCATACGTATTATCTTCAAATGGCAATGTTTCTTGCAGATCATGACAAAGGAACATTGCTTCTTCTCCTATATTTTCTTTTGCTGCTTTTACCATTTCAGGACTTACATCAATTGCTGTAACATTTGCTCCTCTTCCTATGAATTGAGAAGTATACCATCCAGCTGCACATCCAGCATCTAATATCTTTTTTCCTTCTAGTTCCCTTGGAATAAGCTCCATCATCGCCGGTCTTTCATAATAACTGTTATATGGATTTGCAAAATCTAGATTTTCTTTATATGTACTCGCTAATTTATCATACGTATCTTTAATCGAATCTTTCATTACACACACTCCTAATACATATTAATCCATTAACTCCTGCTGCTTTTTCTTTGAAAATGATTGTAGTACTAGATCATACGACCAATCAATCATTTTATTAATTTGCTCCTGCTCTATACCCTTATGAATATAAACGGTATTCCAATGTTTTTTATTCATATGATACCCTGGAATAATTGTTTCTGGATAATCTTCTCTTATTCTTAATGCGACTTCTGGATCACACTTCAATGTAATCGCAGCTTTTTCGCCTTCTTCATGATTTACTATCGCAAATATTTTATTATTAAGCCTCATACATGTTGCACTCCAGCCATCTGGAGAATCTTCTGTCGCTTTTCTTTTCGATAAACAGTACGCTCTTGTTGCATTCATTTTAATTGGCACCTCTTATTCTTTCCCTGTTTGATTACGATGCATCACAATTTGCTTCGTTGCTTGAAATTGCTGCTCACCGTAAAACTTTATTAGCTTCTCACCGCAAAATAGACTAACAATATCAATATGAGATATTTCTCGAAGTAATATTGTAAGCATTTTCTCTCCAATACCTTTATTTCTTACACTCTCATGTACGACAACATCTTCAATGTATGCTCGAAAAACACCATCAGAAACGACTCTAGCAAATCCAACTAATTCATTTTCTTCCCATACTCCAATGGCTATACTATTCTTTAACATTTTTTCAATATCGACTTCTTTTCTTTCTGGCCACCAACCGACAGAATCATAAAGCTTCTTTATTTTTTCTGCACAGATTGGTTGTTCTTGTTGCAATTTATACGTGTACATATGCTTTCTCCCATCAACCAGTATACATAATACTATTATAATCTCTTTTCAAAAAAGTGCTGACTATGACCTTTCGGATGATCTTCAACGACACCATACTCCCTGTAACCGTGCTTTTTATAAAATTCTGGCGCTTGAAAACTAAATGAATCTAGCAATATTAATCTGCACTCTTTTTCCTTCGCAATTTCTTCAATTTTATGTAAAAGTTGGCTACCATAACCGTCATGACGAACTGATTTATCAACCCATAAAAAGTCGATATGAAGATGATAAAAATACATCGTACCTGTTACACCACCAAATATTTTTCCTTCTTCATTTTTTACTACGAGGCTTACTTCTTCCATCGGCTGTTTTACTTCATCTGTTAAGATGGACATATTATATTGAATAACTTTATTTTTAATGTATTCTCCTTCAATACGTGTACCGTTCTCTATATGTTTCATATACATTGCTTCCTTTCAACTTAGTAAGCTACATTTTATTTTTCCCCTTTAAAATACTAATCAAAACGAGTCCACCATATGTAACAAAGCATGAAAAGCCAATTATCCCTGGTACAGAGACATAGCCTACCCTTATGTAACTTATAACTGCAAAACAAGCGATAGACAATAAAATAGATGGCCAAAATATAACAGCTATTTTTCTTCGTCCTCGTTTCGATGTACTTTCTTTCTCTTCAGAAACACGTGTGCCAAAAAGCAATACAATACAAATAAGGATCGCTGCAAAGTAAATTGTATCTAATGACAAATTGTGATCATATAGTGCGATTCCAACTTCAAGAGCAATAATCGTTAAAATTAAAATAATGATTGTTGAAGTCTTTAAGTTTCTTTTCAATCGCTCACTCCTAGCATGCTTTCACTATATTCTTTGTATATGTACTTTAAAACTGCTGCAAAAGCTTCATCTACCTCTTTATTTTCACGTCGATTCGGTAAAGCTTTTCCCCCCATCACATAAAGAAGCGGAAATTCGTTAAACATTCCTATTATACCAATAAATTCAATATCGAATATAAAAAAACTTTTCGGCAGCTCATATCAGCTATTAAAATAAGAAAAAGGTAGCATGAATTTTTTCTTGCTACCGAAAAATATTTATTCTTCTATAGGATTTTCAGGACCGTTAAGTTCCAGCTGATAAAAAGCTAAATCTAGCCATTTATTAAACTTATAACCAGCTTTTTTTATTGTTCCTGCATGAATAAATCCATAGTTTTGATGCAAGGCAATACTTTTCTCATTCTCTGCATCAATTCCAGCAATTAAGGTCATATACTCTCTTTCCTTTGCAATTTTGATTAATTCTTTCATTAATGAAGACCCAATGCCATTTTTTCTATATGCCTTATCTACATACACAGAATGTTCAACTGAATATTTATAAGCAGGCCACGCTCTAAATGGGCCGAATGTCGCAAATCCTACTACTTTATTATCTAATTCACATACGAAAATTGGATACCCTTCAGCCTTTTTTTGTTCATACCAATCTATTCTATTTTCAAGGGTTACAGGTTTATACGCATATACAGCTGTTGTATAAAGTATCGCATCGTTATAAATATCTAAAATGTATGCTAAATCTCTTTTCTTTGCTTCCCTTATCATTGTTTTCTTCCTTTCATCATGTTCATCTTATTTCACTATCTTTTTAATAGTTTTATTTTATCGAAATTTCCGATTTTTATCTACATACGAATACTAGCTTTTCGGAAACCATCAAATATATTTATTGCAGCAGATAATGTGTAAATTACAATTCCACCGCCAACTAACCACGTTTTAAATCCCTCTGGGGAAATAGTAAATGCATTTGCCAAATACGTAATAAACCCTGCGTTAAATACATGTGGATTTACTACAATTACAATGAATACTATCGTCCCAGCTATTTGAAGAATAGCATTCCCAATCGCCAATCTTTGAGTCCATTGTCCCTGCACTAATTTATAAAGGGATATACATATTTCAAAAACGATCATAATTACAACGATTGGCCAGTACTGCAATAAAACATCTTGATTAAAAGTTGGCGAAACAAACTTCAGTCCATTTGCCGTACCGTTATATACGCCAACAAGATGATTCGCATAAAAGTAAAGTGTAGCCCAAACTGCTGTCCACATTAAACCTGCAAAAACTTCAAACTTCGAGATTGCTTTTTTCTTTGGGATATACGAGATGTTTTTCAAATCATCTGGTGTCCATTTTTTTAAACTTGTCGTCAACGGCTCGATACCTTTGTCTTTATCTGTTCTTTCTAAAATAACAAACACAAGTGTCAACCAGAAAAATACATGGAGGCCCACTTCAAAAATTTCCCCAATGCCTTTACCTATCAATTGCAAAATAACATTTAATACCGCTTGATCACCACTATAGCCTATAAAATTTTCTGCAACCATTGATATGAGTGCAATGACAGCTGCGATTGGTATAATCATTTTTAACAACGTTGTATATACATCAAAATAACGTGGTCCAATTAAATGCATCGGTCTATCCAAATAACCATTAGCCAATGAAACCGGACTCCCCAATTTTTTGAGAACGCTCTTTACATCTTCCTCACTATAATCTTCAGGTAACATATCCTCTATAGTTGACCTTAGTTCAAGTGTAATATCTTCACTATTTTTTTCAGGTAATCTCTTCGCAACCTCTTGGATATAGAGATCAATTAAATTCATTCTCTTCCTCCTCCTTTAATAAGTTATAAAGTTCTTTCGAATCCTTTATCCATTCTTTTTTCAACTGCAAAAATATTTCTAATCCATAATCACTTAAAACATAATACTTACGAGGTCTACTCTCCGTTTTATCCCAACTACTCGTCACTAATTCCTGCTTTTCTAATCGGCGAAGTAGCGGATATAAAGTACTTTGATCAATTGTAATCCCTGATTGCTCCAATAACTGGACAAGTGAATATCCGTACTGCGGCGTTCTTAATTGACTTAAAACGGCTAACGTTAATGTCCCTCTTCTTAACTCAGTAATTAACGAGTTTAATAAAGTATCCATTTACTCACCTCATTTCCATTACTATATGTCATACAGTATGTATTTTATACTATGTATCGTACAGTATTAATGTGACAAAAACTATAATTTTTTACCAAAAACAGATAATGAAAAGCGCAAATTATATGATTTGTGCTTTTTTAGCTAAGTTATATATATCTATAGCACACTAAAAGGTAGCAACCTTAACTACTAAATTACCATGGTTGAATGATTCCTGTTTTATTCTTTATCGGCTGTTGATTTCACACCGTTTTCAGCACCTAATCAACGTTACTTCCTTCATAAACTTCATCTTGTTCAAAATCTTTATTTTTGTTTGGTTTATTAGAGAAAAATAAAAAAACAATTAAATTAGGTTAATTGTTTTTCAAATGCAAAATCTTTATTTTTTTAAATAATCTATGATATTCGAAAAGACAAATTCTCCAAATGCAAGTGGTATATAAATAAACCATAACTTTAATATTGCCTTTGTTTCTTTGTGATCAGAATCCCCCATTAAAACCAACCCTATCCTTTTTCTTCAAATATTTTCTTTTTAATTCCAATAACAAGGAAATTATACCATTTATTAATGTTGTAGTCTATTTTTTCTAAAAATTAAATAAATAAAATTCTTGTATTCCTTCAATATTCAGATAAACATAATAACTTTTTTACGTTTCATCTTCAAAGTCAATAATGAGTCCTGTTAGAACCGCTACATTACCAATCGATTGGATCCCGTGACCAATAAAATCCACCTTAAATTCTTCCCACTCTAACTGCTCTTTTGTGATTCATCGTCACATTATGATGAATCACTCATACATTATCTAGAAGTTAAAAACCCTAATTCACTTTTCTCTTAAAGAGCACAATTCAAATGTGCTCTTTTTAAGTCCGTTCGAATAAAATTCAAAATCCTACTGATAAACAAAAAAATCTCGTTTTTCAATAGGATTCATTAGCTATATATAGCGAACTCCATCGCCTATTACTAAAGTCGAACTGATTTAAGTAATATAAATTCCCCTTTTTCTTTAGAAAATGGAACAACCTCTACAATCGCCTCAACATTAATTACTCCGTAAACATGCGGATATTCTTGACCGTTAGAAGCAAGTTCATATTTTACTTCTGCTTTTAATAGAGCTGGATCAATTGTAAGTAATAAAACATCTTCTTCATGCTTGAAATATTTTTCTGCAACTTTTAAAGCTTGATCTACTAATGAACAATGAATAAATCCCTCTTCTATAAGGGAAGCTTCATTAATTTCTCCAATTATTTTTGCGATTTCCCAATTACTTTTCGTAATTACTTTTGTAATCATAGTAACTCTCCCTTTTTAATTTATGTAATGATATAATAACACTAAATTTTCAACACGTGCTTAATAGATTGGGGACTTATAATGGATAAACCTCTCACTGCATTACAAACTATTATTATACATATGAATACAACTGAGCATTGGCATGATTTTATTTGTTACTGTCAGCATCGCGAAGCGGGACTTCGAAAATTAGCTTATAAACATTTAGAGACATTTATTACAAATGCAAAGAAATGGGAATCAAAAGATCAAGAGGAGTTTGCCATTTCACTGTTTACTATTTTAGATGCATCAAACGAAAAAGATGAGGTGTTAACTTTCTCACTAAATAGTTTTCTAATTGACATTCTATATAGATGGACAGAAAACACCCCATTTGATTCAAGACCTTTTAGATGGATAGGAATTTATATGGACTCTAGCAATAAAGAAGACGATTTAGAAAAATCCCTTCGAAAAGCGATTGAATTAGGTGGTGATACCGAACAAGAAGCCATGATATACCTAGTTTCTAATTACATCAATACTTTAGATTTTGGTACACATGAATTACCGTCAGGTTATTGCGGGGATTTAGGCGAATGTATAGAAAAACTTCCCTATATGCTGCAATTAATTAATAGAATTCAGAATAAGAACATAAAGGAGCAAAACATTGGGCAAATACAAGAACAACTACACCTTATTCTAGATTGGTTAAAACATACACAAACTCCAGTAGATGCTGTTCGTACATGGGAAAAAGAACAAACTAAGAAATTAGAAAATAGCATCGTATATCATTTAAACAACAGCTCAAGTCATTAATTCGTCTACCATTTCAATATAAAAAAGAGGATCTTCATACTGTACTAGAAAATCCTCTTTTTATATTTATCCCACATTAGCTTGCAGTAAAACTCCCCACTGATTATAGTTTTACTTTATTTTAATCCTTTAATTAAAGGTGACGCTTCCCCACTATGGAAAATCCATAAGTCATGAAGTGATCTCGTACATCCGACATATAGTAACTTTGCATCATGTTTTGTGTTTTTGTAGTGTTCTTCATCCACATCAATTAAAAGCACCGCATCAAATTCTAAACCTTTCGCTAAATAGACAGGTACTACTGATATACCACCTTCATATTTACTTTGGTTTGCTTCAATTACGTTTACCATTAATCCTGCATTTGTTAATTTCATATATATATCACGACATTCATCTTCTGTTCTTCCGATTACCGCAATTGTTTTCACATCTGCATTTTGCAAATGTTTTACCGTCTTCACAATTTCAGTAAATTGATTTTCTGCATGAATTACTTTCACATCTTCTCCACTGCGGAAGACTGGTGTTGCGAGTCCTACTGGGATTTCTGCATTTTTAATTATTTCATTTGCAAATTCAATAATTTCTTTTGTAGAACGATAACTTCTTGTCAATTCATAATAACCGGTTTCTTGGAATACTTCCTTAAAAGCATTCCAATCTTCAATTCCTTGGTAATCATAAATCGCTTGCGATAAATCACCTAATATAGTGAAAGAATTACCTAATGTAATTTCTTTTAATACATAAACTTGGAAAGGCGAAAAATCTTGCGCTTCATCAATAACAACGTGATGAAACTTCTGCCCGATTTCGATCCCTGTTATACGATGATGTATGTATATTAAAGCTGGTAAATCTTCTACACACACTTCTTTTTTACGACAACTCTTTTCTGTTTCTTTAACAAGTTCTTCAGGTAATACCTCAAGTATTTCTTTACTTTTTACTATTGAACTATACAGTGAAAGAGCACTCATTTTCGGCCAAAACTTCATATATGCGTTCAGTCTCTTAGTCGCTTCTTTTTTAAGTAATTTTTTCTCGTTTGTTTCCCCGAATTTTTTAAGTTCAATTTCAATCCAGCGCTTCATTCGTCCTACTAATCGTTCTCTTCTTTTCTGTAAAGGATAATGTTTATATTCAACTTGCATCCATTTTTTAACATCTTCTACTGGAATAATCGCTCTATCCCACGCCTCAAAATCTTTTGTCGGAACTAACTCATTTTCAAATTGGATCATTCTCTCTTCAATAAACGTCTTAAATTCCAACGTACCCTTTAATTTACCTAGCATTACCTTCTTTTCATCACGATTAATTGAAAATGCTTCTTTCAATTTTTCTTCTGTCTGCTTTAGTTTCACTGAATCATCTAACGTACGTAATGCCCAATCCGAAAACGTTGTTTGACTAATATTCCCTACACCTAATTCAGGAAGTACACTCGAAATATAGTCTAAAAACAGACTATTCGGCGCAAATACGATCATTCTCTCAGCTTCTAGCTGCTCACGATATTCATAAATCAAAAAAGCAAGGCGATGTAAAGCGATTGTTGTCTTTCCGCTCCCTGCAACCCCTTGAATAAGTAATGGTAAATTTCTTTCCGCTCGAATAATATCATTTTGTTCCGATTGAATCGTTGAAACAATATCCTTTAGCTTATTATCTTTATTCTCACCTAATCGATATAGAAGAAAATCATCGGCATGCGATACATCTTCATTTCCTTTTACATATGTATCAACAACACGTTCAAGTTCTCTTTTTCGAATAGAAATGTTTCGTTTTAAATACACATCACCTTCTACTAACCCATCTGGTGATTGATAAAATGCTAATTCTTCTCCACCGGTAAAAGAATAAAACATACTTGCGACAGGTGCTCTCCAATCAATAATGATTGGTTTCATCGTGTCCATATCCGAAACCCCTACTTTTCCAATATAAATCGGCATAACTGCTTCTTTACCATCTTCCTGAAAATCTAACCTTCCAAAGTACGGCTCTTGCACACCAATACGTAAATTTTGTCTATTAGACTCTCTCATACTTTCAAGAATTTGCTCTTTAAAATCTTCTCCATAATAAACCGGGATTTTTTCAAGCCTATCCAATTGCTCATCCATCGTATGTAAAGTATCCTTCATTTTTTGTAACTCATCTTCAAATATGTTGCTCATTTCGACGATTCCCTCCTGTCCGTTCTAATTTTTCAGTCGAATTATCATTGTATTAAAAATCCAATCATAAAGTCAATAGTTTCCATTTAAATTTTCCGAAAAAACTTACTTTTCATCTTTCTAATTTAAAAAGAATATGCAACATCTAAATCACACAAATACACATATAGTATAATGATGCATGCAAAAGATACTACTTTCTATTTGTCTCCTATTTAATTTATCTATTAAAAAACATTGTAAAAATTAAAGAATTTAATCAATGGGCGTTTTACTGCCCATAAATAGTAGGATAAATAAAAGTAAAGGAGGCTCTTCAAATGAATATTTTGAATCTATCTCAAGATTAAATATGCTTCTATCTGGCTGTATCCTTATGGTTTGTTGGTCAATTATGTATGTTGAAATATATAGACTTACAAAATCCGTCTGGCCATGTGTTATCATGCATGCGATCGAGGATGCTGTTCCTACTGTTTTAGTTACAATAACAGGGATTATTACTCTTACAAACAGTAGTGATTTTTGGTTAAATCCTACTAGCGGGGTCGCTGCTACTGTTTTATTTCTCGGAATTGGAACCGTACTAAGAACTATAAGAATAAAAAGAGAACGACAATTATTCACACAATAAAAAGCAGATAATGAATTCGTCATTATCTGCTTTCCAATTTTTAAAACTACCTTATTATATTTTTTGATACATAAGCCAGTCACCAGATTCTATCACTTTCTTTAACATCTTTTTATCTTGAGCGATATACACATATGCCTCTATTTTCCTATCAGCAACATGTACTGTTTGCGTGATTCGATCATATAAATCAGTCTCCGCATTACCTGTATATTCTTCTAGTTCATCTAACTTACACAATATCTCATCATTTACTACATAAACTTCTCCATACACCTTTTCTTCAATCGAATAAGTCATGGCCGGATATCCTTCGTTCGTATCAAATAATTTTCCATATGTCCAAGCTCTGTCGGCAATGCATGTTGCACCTAGCATATAATGAGCATTCGTTTGTCCTCTTCTTAACGTGCCATAAACGAAAACATGATACATAAATTCTTATCCCCTTTATATGTCTCTACTTTCTTATTTGTAAATAAGCACGAATCATAAAGTAACTCACTTCATTCGGAAGCTGTTCTTTAATAGATTTCAGACCACCCTCTGCATTTTGAACGGCAGTTTCAATAAGAGATTCATACTCTGATGGAACAAAACTTTGCCACTCTACTTCCATTCCATCCTCGTAGCAGCGAATTAAATGGTTTTCGATTGTTTGTCTTGATAAGTTGCGTTCTTTTGCAATCTCATTCAAATCAATACCTTGTTTATACATTTCATACGTTTCTAAATGAGAATTTGCGGACGCTTTTCCTGACTTTTTACGCTCTGAAACTACTTCTGTCTTAATCGTTTCAGCATAATTTGGATTTTCTTCAATAAAATGCTGAACTGCTTGTAAGAAGTGCGAGCCATATTTCACAAGTTTGTGTTCTCCGATACCTTTTACCGTCAACAATTCGGAATCACTTTGCGGCATTTTCACGCACATATCTTTCAATGTTTGGTCAGAGAAAATAACGAACGGAGGTACACCTTCTCCTTGTGCAATTTCTTTACGTACTTCACGAAGCACTTCAAATAAAGGATGGTCTTGAACAATTTGTCTTGTCTCTACTCGTTCTTTTCGTAAAACATTCTCTTTACCAAGTAATACTTCTTTCCCTTTTTCAGTTACTTTTAACGTCGGATAAGTGCCATGTTCAACTGCAATTAACTCGTCTGAAATTAAAAACTCAATAAACTCACTGACCTCTTTTACACTACGGTTCGATAAAAGCCCATACGTTGGTAAAGTATGAAAATTAAATTCAATAACTTTCTTATTCTTCGACCCAGTTAATACTTGCGCTATCATTTGCTTTCCAAAGCGTTGGTTCGTTCTAATCATGCATGATAAAACCATTTGTGATTCCCTTGTCACATCGATGCTCTCGCGATTGTCTGTACAATTACCACAGCGTCCACAATCTTCTTTCGGTTCTTCTCCAAAGTATTGCAAAATGAATGATTGTAAACATTGTTCTGTATGACAGTAATCGGTCATATTTTGCAATTTTTCAAGTTCATTTGAAAAACGTGATTCTCCAGTTGATTGATCAATTAAAAAACGCTGTACTTGTACATCTTGAGAAGAATATAACAATATACATGTACTATCTAATCCGTCACGACCAGCACGTCCTGCTTCTTGATAGTAACTTTCCATATTTTTTGGAAGCTGATAATGAATTACGTAACGAATATTCGATTTATCAATACCCATCCCGAATGCAGATGTTGCTACCATTACACTTACTTCATCTCGTAAAAAGAGTTCTTGTTGCTCATTTCGATCACTATCACTCATACCAGCGTGATATTTTGATACAGAAACTCCTGCCTTCATTAAATCTTCATATAACTGATCGACTACTTTTCTAGTAGCTGCATATATAATCCCAGATTCCTTTTGATTTTGACGAATATAATCCGCCAAATATGCATTTCGATCTTGCCCTTTAATGACAGAAAACGATAAGTTCTCACGCTCAAACGTTGTCATAATTGTATTTTCTTTATTAATTTCAAGTGTATTACAAATATCATCACGTACTTGCGGTGTTGCTGTTGCTGTTAATGCTAATACGAGCGGCTTTTCTGGAAGATAATCTAATATGCGATGTATATGTAAATAACTTGGACGGAAATCATGTCCCCACTGTGAAATACAGTGTGCTTCATCAATCGCAATCATAGGGATTTTCATATCGATAAGTTGGTCAACAAACTCCATCGAATCAAGACGCTCAGGCGCGACATAAAGTAATTTGTAATGTCCTTGTTTCGCTAATTGAATTCGCTGATTTGCTTCAGCAATAGAAATAGAACTATTAATATATGTAGCTGAAATGCCATTCTGTACCAATGTATCTACTTGATCCTTCATAAGTGATATTAAAGGAGATATAACCAACGTCGTTCCTTCAAATACTAATGCCGGAATTTGATAACAAATTGACTTACCGCCACCCGTTGGCATAATACAAACTGTATCTTTCCCATCTAGTACATTTTTAATTGTTTCATCTTGTCCTCTTCGAAACGAAGAATAACCAAAGTAGGACGCTAAAAGTTCTTGTGCTTTAGTAAACAAAAAAGAGTCACCTGCTTTTCTTTATCTTTCATCTACTCCTATTATATCATCTCTTATGCATCATGAAAGTGATGAATACATGACTAACAGCCTGCTTTTTCATTATTTTATGCTTCTTTACGTTTTTGAGAATGATTAGCAATTATAACGAATTTCAAAATAAATACACATTTTATTAATTCTCCTTGAATACTACTAATCTTATACATATGAATTCAGGGGGTTACTATATGAAGCACCGTAATATTAGTTCCATCAAACAGAAAACGGTATCGAACCAACTCCAATTCTCAAATAATGAAGCGTGGAAATATGAATCATACTATAAGTACCAGCCATTACTCTCTTATAAAAAGCTTTTACATTTTCTTTCTCAACTTTTTAGACGTTAATATATGCGCAAAAAATGTATCATTCACAGAAGTTTTCTCAATATTAAACGTATAGACTTACTACAATTCAGTTGTTACCATATATAATAATCTGTTGGATAAATCCCTTAAGTTGACCTGCTTATATTAGCAGGTCTTTTTCATGATTACATACTTCTGTGCACTTCAATCCCACTTCCAAGTCTTTTCTCCATTTTATAACTATATTTAAATCCCAACAATTAATGATAATCATAAATTGTTGGGATTTAAATTGTTCACATATAATTATGCAATTCTTCTTTCTCAATACACAAAACACATTTTACTTGTTACTATAAAAGTACTCCAGATGAGTTTTTGCTCATCGACATTATCTAGTTAATGGGGCCTGCCGCGGGAAGCAGGTCCCTTTGACTTTATGACGGTACCAATTTCATTTGGACACATTTACCAGGTTTTTTCAAAAGAATTTTATGATAACATTACGTAGTCGAGTCCGACATCTCGGCAATACCCTTTTGAGGGTCTGCAACTTCCCTTGCAGACCCTCTTTTACTTTATATTCATTTTATTCATATATGCCA
The DNA here is from genome assembly GCF_049310765.1 of Bacillus sp. PSXD-155. Lineage (NCBI taxonomy): Bacteria > Bacillati > Bacillota > Bacilli > Caryophanales > Bacillaceae > Bacillus > Bacillus sp. PSXD-155. Next base: position 76,999 of record NZ_JBMOWC010000016.1, read on the forward strand.
CAACATCATTCGTTGAATTTCTCCATTTCAAATTCCCTAAAAATAATCTAGGACACGTAACTAAAAATAAATATTTATCATACTTTGAGTTATACATGTTCAAAGGAGTGTTACTATTTATGTATTCTTATTGGCAATCGTATTACTCCCCCTACCATAACCCTTATGTAAACTATGATTTATCCGTACGTAACTACCGAATTAGTAAAAACGAGAATTTTTTAAAAGGGTATATGCGTTCTTTATGGGAACAACACGTCGCTTGGACGAGATTGGCTATTATAAGTATTGTATTTAATTTACCAGATGTTAACGTTACTGTTGGACGGCTTCTACAAAACGCAACACATATGGGTCTATCACTTGAACCATTTTACGGTGAGGATGCAGTGAAAAAATATAGTGCATTAATTAAAGATCACTTAGTAATTGCAGCGGATCTTGTTAAAGCCGCAAAAGCTGGTGATCAAAATGCAGCGGCCGCTATAGAGAAAAAATGGTACGCTAATGGTGATGAAATTACTCAATTTCTTAACAGTATCAACCCATATATAGATAAAGAAGAATTTAGAAAAATGTTTTATGAACATTTAGCACTAACGAAAGCAGAAGCACTTGCCTTCCTAAACAAAGATTATGAAGCAGGAGTAAAACTTTACGATAAAATTGAAAAAGAAGCATTAGAAATGGCCGACATGATAACAAACGCAATCGTAAAACAATTCCCACAAGTATTTCAATAAAGTGAAACTTTAATCAGAGTAGGTTACTACTCATTAATACTGGATAAAAATAAGTCGATTTCCCAACATAAATCGACTTATTTTTATCCATGATATTTCACCTCTCCTCTTTACATTTAGCTTATATCGATATATTTTATTAATATCCGTTTTTTATAGGAGGAAATAGTTTGATTAACGCCATTGGTCTCGTTTTTATACTCACAAATAAACACGAGAAAAAAAAGAAAGTTTACCTAAATGAAAAATTTGCACTAATAGATATTATTGATTCTAAAGAAGTATTTGATGATGAAGGTAATTCTTTAGTAGAACTAACATGTAAATACAGCATATATTTAGACGAAAAATATTACTGTAAATCTCTCGATGATTATACCGGACAAGTATTTCCTTTCTTAAGTGCAAAAATAGGAAAAGGTCTTCTAAGAAACTTAAACTACTACTTTTCTTACGTTGATGCCTATGATAAGAAACCACCGGTTAAAGAAATAAGACCACTTATGAAACATGTAACTAACAGATAGCGAAAAATACAAAAAAGAAAACATCTAACTCTAGATGTTTTCTTTTTTATTGAAAACTCATTCACCCTCATCCTCTTCTAAAAATACGTATCCAAGCATATTTTAAATTAAAAACATTGGAGGATTAGACTGAATGAAATACTCAGAAACAATTATAAGCAAACGACTTCGAATACTTAAACTAACGGGTATGTTTTTCATGCTAGTATTAATAGCATGGATTGGATATACAAAATTACTTTATGAAAACGGATTCCTTCAAGAAAAAAAGAATTCAGTAGAAGTAATGAATACTAGCATTACAGGAGAAATAGAGCAGCTTTTTCATATAAACTTGCAAGGTTATCGAAAAACAAGCCTTGATGCTGTTATAGAAGCAAGTAAAACCGATCCAAGCGAACTATCCCTAATTGAACTGGTCAACAAATCCTGCTCGCGAGATTGCATAGGCGAACCAGTAACATATGTAAACTCAAACAATGGATATATCTTTTATAAGGAATCTAATGGAACTAATGTAGCTATAACGGTTAAAAAGAAAGACACATGGGTAATTGTAAAGAAATCTGTTCAAGATGGATTATAATTCCCCCCAAAAAAAGAGTACGTATGAACTGCACCTCCAATTGTTAGACTGTGTCTAACAATTGGGGTGCAGTTCAGTATCGTACTCTTTTTTATTATTAATCCCCTTCCTCTTCATCCCTACAATGGCATTTCGGTTTTGTTTTACAATGACATTTTTCACACTCACATTTCGGTTTCTCTTTGCAACAACATTCGTGAAAATCTCTGCGTTTACATCTACATCTCCCAAACATTAAATCATCCCAAAATTTATTGCAATTTCGGGAATGCGCACAATGACAAGTATTCCCCATGAATATACTTCCTCCTAAATAGAATTCATCATATTCTATGTTTGAAAGTATACAAAGGCTTGTATATTAGTCTATTTTCTCCATAACATAAGTAGAGTTAGAAGATTACATAAAAATTAGTCTTATCTCACATACTCATAGTACCACTTACGTGAATCTAACCAAGCTGTAAATTTATCGATATTTCCAGCCGGGTAACCATTCGTTATAGCATAACCAATGCCATCTTTCTGAACGACAATTTGTCCATCAATACCCACATCAACCATCGCTTGAGCCAAAGCTTGTAAATTACTAAATGCTACACCGCCAGTTTTTACTTTGAGCAAATCCACTGCACCTCCTCCAGTTTGTCCTGTAAGAGCAAATACAATAGAATTAGCGATTTTATCAACATTCCATTTTGCCATGTCGGATTCATTGTCAATAAACCCCAATTCTATAAGAATAGCAGGTGCTTTCGTCCCATTTAATACCGCTAAATCTGTACGCTGTTTCGCACCTCGATTACGCCATCCAATATCTTTTGCTAGTTGAGCTGAGATTTTAGCCGCCAAGTCTTTCTGATCATAATACAGAACCTCAACACCCTGTCCATTTCCATTGCTCGCATTAAGATGAAAAGAAATAACTAAATCCACAGCATGGGAATTGCTTTTACGAATAATATTAATTAAATTTTGTGATTGAGTTGTCCCTACCTCGTCCGTATCGTCATAAACCGTGTGTCCCAAGGCTCTTAACTTAGCCGCCACAGCATCTTTAACTTGCCTATCCAGAACGTGTTCTCTCCGATTCCCAAAATTAGCACCTTGAACAATACTATTGTGTCCTCCGTGCAAACTATATCTGGCCATTATTCATCAACATCTCCTTTCTTAATATCCTATTCAAAACTTGTCTCATTGCTATTCCCACTTACAATCTTAACTGCACCAATACGTCATACATTTTCTAAAAGTGAAGGCAATTCGTTTTCGATTAAAAAAAGAGATGTCACTTCACAAATCGGATTCTTTATTCTCTAAATTGTATTAACTTGAATGGTAACACGAACAAAAAAGCATCACCTTTTTGGCGATGCTTAAAAACTCTATTTTACTTTTAGTTCCCTAAATAAAGTTTAAGATCATGGTGACCGAAACTATACCTATATTTCCGCCTCCTCCTTCACTGCCTCTTTTAACCTCTGCAACATATACCCAATTCCTTTACACCCCTCTAGCGGATATGTAATCATTTCTTCTGGATATAACTTTGTCACTACTTTTTTATGCTTCTTCCCTGCTAGTAAGACGATTTCGTCAAACTGTAGTAAACTTTTATCTACCATCTGTTTTTGTAATTTCTCTATACTTATTACCTCATCGCTTTTTGAATCAAATGCAAGATCATAGTTTTTTAATACAATATCATTTGGCCTTAAAAATCCATGTTTCGCTGATAATATAACCCAGTTTTCGAAAAACATGGATGCGTACGCCTGACATGCTTTTCCGAACGGACTAATATATACATCTTTTGCTTCCATCGGTCCGTAGTTTGAATGCTTATCCCAAATTTTCTTTTTTCCGCATGGAATTATACATAGCCTTTTCATATATATTTCTACTCCCTTAACTTCAATAAATAAAATCCATTATTTTGTACATTTTTCTCTCGAAATACTATATAATAATTCTGAAAGTTTTAATTACACATTTTACCATATAAGTACTATGGATCACTCTCAATGTAAATATTATAATACCATAAAAATTTTTCTTTTTTTCTTCAAAATAATAAAAAATAAATTGTAATATTATGATGTACGAATAAAGTTAAAAAGGAGGTTCGTAAAAATGAAAAATATTATCCCTGCACTATTAGTCTATTTTATCGTTTGCGTTATTTCCGTTATCATACCAGCATCTGAAGGATACAATTATGTCGGCTGGAAGTTATTTGTTGGGCAAGTGTATGCGATACCTATTTTCTTCATTACTGCGATAATCACATTTTATATAAACAAGAAAAAATCTTACGAATAAACAATTATAAGGATAGCTAACGCTATCCTTATTTTAATTTGTTAATCAAATCTAAAATAGCCCTTGCAGTACTTTGTATCCTTTCTTCCGAAAAGTCAAACGCAACACCTGTATTTTTATATATTTCCTGTATAGATAAATTCCAATCTGAACTCGCTCCCTCTTTAAAGAAAGTAATCGCTTGTTCCGGATTCTCTCGATAAATTTGAAACAATTGAATCGCTCCTATTTGCGCAATTGCATATTCAATTTTATAAAAAGGAAACTGAACAAAGTGAAATGACTCGAACCAACTAGAACCAATTTCATTCTCTACTCCTGCAATATCAACTGATGAATATTGATACCTTTTACATAGTTCAATATATTTCTCATTTCGCTCTTCTGGTGAATGATTTGGATTTGTATAAAGCCAGTGCTGGAATACATCTCCTGAAACTGACGATATTAATAACGATAAAGTACGATATAATTGAACTCGCTGTACTTCTTTATAATCATCCTCTTGCGTATAAAAAATAGTAAGCTTATCCATTAATAATAACTCCAGGCTAAGGGAATAAAGTTCCGCCACCTCTTCACGAAGGTATCTTTCCTGCATACTACTTTCATTGTTAAATTGTTTATAAAAATGTAATGCATGCCCCAATTCATGTATTAATGCATGAATTGCATAAAATGAAGGACTAAAATTAGAATAAATAAAAACGTCTTTACTATGAGGTAAGGTAAAGCAAGCAGCTCCTGATGCTTTATTTTTCCGTTCTTGTACGTCAATTAATCCCGCTTCCCTTATATGAGTAAATTCCTCATGAAAACATGAATCTGTCTTCCGAAACATTTCTTCAACCCCATCCAATAAATCAATGTAATTTTCAAATGAGGATTTTTGCAAATTACAAGGAGCAAGATCCCAAGGACGATACGTTTTTACATCAAGATTCTTTTTAAAAAGACTTCCTAACTGTTTCCAAATTGGTACAACACACTTTTCTATCGACTCATGAAACTTATAACAATCTTCAATACTGTAATCTCTATTTTTTTGTTTAAAGGCATACTCACTATAATTATTAAACCCTGCATTTAAAGCCATCTGATTCCGCAATTGTACGAGTTCCTTCATAATACAATCTATTTCTATTTTTACTATACTTCTTGCTTCGCATAAAGCGTACCAAGCTTTTTCACGAATAGCTCTATTTGGGTTATCTATCCTTGCTTTTACGTATGCATACGTCTTTTGCTCGCCTTCCCAATTAATAGATATGTTAGACATTATTTCTCTATATTTCGTAATAAGTTCTTGCTCTTTAACGGAAAGCGCTATGTTCTTTTCATTAAACATTTCACTCTTCACAAATCTTGCTTTTTTCATAAATCCATATTTCTGCTCATCTAATAAATCAGAAAACGGACAATCTCTAAATTTCTGGTCAAATTTTGCATTGTATCTTTTTAAAAGTGGCTGAATTTCATTTTGGTTATACATATGTATATCACGTATATTACTATCTTTTGTATCTCTATACATAGCGATTAAATTGATCGTTAACTCTTCTTCTATTTCTGCGTTTAAACGCAGCTCCTCCGAAAGCCAGCTCTCTAATTCTGAAACCGACGTAATATTTCGCTCTAAAAGTGACTGTAATTTACTCTCCAAATCATTCAACATACACAATCCTCCCGTTTTTAATTTTCTGTTTTTTAGAGATAAAAAAGGACAAGTAGCCAATCTGACTACTTGTCCTTGCTGTTTATGTGTACTCAATAAAATTAAGCTTGGAATGCTTCTGTTAATACTGGTACGATTTGTTTTTTACGAGATACAACACCTTTTAAAGTAGCTGTGTTGTTTTCTAGTGATACGTTGTATGCTTTCTCAACAACGTTTGCTGCTTTACCGATCGCAAGACCGACAGAATCGTTAGTTAAGATATCAGTTACAACGAATAAGAATAGGTCTAAACCTTTCTCTTCTACTACTGCAGAGATTACTTTTTCAAGTTCCGCTTGGTGTACAAGAACGTCGTTTGTATCAACAGCGTTTACTTGTGCGATTTCAACTTTCGCATTACCCATTTGGAATTCTTTAGCGTCAAGAGAGATTAATTGCTCCATTGTTTTTCCGCTTAAGTCAGCACCAGCTTTTAACATTTCTAAGCCGTAGCTATCAGCATCTACACCAGCGATTTCCGCTAATTCACGAGCAGCTGCTACGTCTTGTTCTGTGCAAGTTGGAGATTTGAATAGTAAAGAATCTGAAATAATTGCAGATAACATTAAACCTGCAACTTCTTTACGAATTGTAACGCCATTTTCTTTGTACATTTTGTTTAAGATTGTAGCTGTACATCCAACTGGCTCACAACGATAGTATATAGGATCGCTTGTTTCAAAGTTAGCAATACGGTGATGGTCAATAACTTCTAACACACGAACTGATTCGATATCGTTAGCACTTTGTTGACGCTCGTTATGGTCAACTAAAATAACGTTGTCCACTTCGCTTGCTACTGTCTCAACAAAACGCGGTCCTTCTACTTTAAAATAGTCTAACGCAAATTGAGTTTCACCGCTGATTTCGCCTAAACGTACAGGCTCAGCATTCATTCCTAATTCTTTTTTCAATTCTGCATAAGCAATTGCAGAACAAATTGCATCTGTATCTGGGTTTTTATGCCCGAAAACTAGTACTTTTTCCATGTTTTCCACCTCTTCATGAAAAGGATATCTTAAAGAAGCAAATATGACAATATTTAAAGCATATTTTTTTATAAATAATTGTACTTTCTTCTATATTTTTCATCATTTTCATAAAAAAAATCATCTAAAATGAATTAGATGATCGAAATATATGTTTCAATTAAAATAGTGTAGGAGTTTGCACTACGTTGTTAAAAGCGAAATTTGAAGCTAAGCCATTATTCACAAGGTTTACATCTATAACTTGATAAAACGCATTTCCAGTGTCTGCAATTTCCCAAACAGCTAAAATAAGATGGTATCCACTACGGTCAGTTGGTACATTTGCTTCGTGCGTTACTGTTGTCCCTGGTCTAGCTCCACCGTCATTTTTCACATAGAATGGCACTAAATCTAAATCTGATCGCGTTAAAGGTTTATTTGGATTCCAACCTTTTTTCGTAATATAATATTTCCACTCTTTTGTACTATGAGGAGCCGTTAGTTTCCACTTGAATGTATTCGTTCCGCCATTTAACGTAACTTTCTTCCACCTATCTACAGTTTGAACATCTAAAGCGGGAAAATGACCAGCCCCTGCAATTTGTCCATCAGAAGGTCCGAGTTGCGGAAATCCACCTATCCCTTCTACACTTTGTGGTTCATATTGAATCGGTCCACAATTTACATTTACCCCTTGCTTACATAAATAAGATCGGCTCGCTGGTGATTCTACATATCCATGAGCTGAAGCCTTTTCTGAAAATCCAAATGTTAATAATCCCGTAAGTAATACGCCACCACTTAAAATAACTTTCTTCATCTTTTGTAAACTATTCTTTTTCATTCTTTCATCCCCTTCCAATAATAAAGCGAAAATAACTATAGTTGCCTAGTCATCTTCTCTACATTTATTATAAGACGAGAATCATTACTAAAAGAACCCTCTAAAAACTTTCTCAAATTCATTTAGTGCGTTAATTAGATTATAATTAACTATTTTAACACCGCCAGAAAAATATAGACGGTGTTAAAATAGTTTCTTATTATTCAGTATGATAACCTTTTAATCACAATTTATATGCATTTATAATAAAGAACCGTAGCATCTAACTTTCCATTCGGAGAAATTGCATACCCTGGTATTGTTCCAACTTCTTGGTAGTCTAGTGATTTGTACAATTTATTGGAAGGATCTCCTTCTCTAGTATCTAATACTAAAAGAGACCTGTTTTCTTGCTTTGCTCGTTCCTCTGCTTTTTGCATAAGCGATCGTCCAATACCGTTACGTCTAAAGTTTGGATGAGTCATTAATTTACAAATCTCGGCTCTATGAATTCCGTTAGGCTTTGTAACTAATTGTAATTGAATACTCCCTGCTACTTCGTTGTTTATTTTAGCCACATACAATATCACTTCTGGCGCTAATACTGTTTGCCAATACTTTGTTGCGTCTTTTTGTTCCAGTGGAGGCAAAAAACCAATTGATGCCCCATCATTTACAACCATTTTCAAAAGTTTCGAAAGTTCTTCCATATCATTTTCTAGTTTCTTAATTTCTTCAATTACTAAATTTCGCATTACTTTTCCCCCTTTTGTTTCATTGTAACAATTTTTAAAGAAGGAATAATGAAATAATAAGATGAATTTATATTAAGATATGATTTTTTTTGAAAGGATAACGATATGAAATATATATTAGATAGAACGTACGCAAAAGAATTACTCGAATGGGCATATGAACAAAACCCGGGCCCTTGGTTTGAACATTCACTACATGTTGCTCATGCAACTGAAAACATAATTATAGAACTTATAAAAAAAGGGTACAAGCTAGATGCTGACATAGCATATAACGCTGCCCTTTTGCATGATATCGGAAGATACAAAGGTTTTACCAAATCGGTCATTCATTCCTATGATGGTTATATGTATATGAATGATTTAGGATATACAGGAAACGCCATTATTTGTGTGACACACTCATTTCCCTGTAAAAATGAACATATAGATATCGCAGCGGAATGGAGTCTCGTTCCTGACCATATGAAAAGCCGGTTAGTTGCAATATTGAATGAACATAGTAACTACGACTTATATAATAAAGTAATTACTCTTTGTGACGCTCTTGCTGACGCAGATGGCTTTACTACGCTGGAAAGAAGATTAATTTCCGTTGGTTTGCGTCATGGTACAACATCTCATACATCTTTACATTGGAAAGGGTTTTATGCGATTAAGAAAGAATTAGAAGCTTTAATCGGTAAGAGTATATACACAATTCTTCCTGATGTAGGGAAATCTATTTATGAAGATATAGAATATTAAATTGAATACAAATTGAAAACGATAAAAATTGAACCCATCCTAGATAATTTTTATACTCAAATTTAATTTCACATAAAAAACGTTTTAAACATAAAGTTTAAAACGTTTTTTATTCAATGCTTTTGATTTTTCAGTTCTGTTAAACACTCTTGCACTAAAGTTACCGCTTGACTCATCGCAGCTCCGCCAGCAAATGCTGCTGAAACACCACATGCTTCCAAAATCTCTTTATCCGAACATCCTTGATCAAGACAACCTTTTGTATGATAAATTGTACAATACTCATCTTGCGTTGCTAAACTAATTCCTAATGCAATAAGTTGTTTTTCTCTTTTTGTTAAAGCACCCTCTTGAAAACAAGCTTGCGTGAACGCATTATATGTCTCAGCGATTTCAGGAATTTGATTTGTAAAACTACCTATACCTTCTTTATAATGATGTAGAATATCATTTATCGAACTATGTTGCTCATGTTCCATCTTATTCCCTCCAGTCATATTATCCATACCTATTGTAGTATGCGATGAAATGGAGGCAATATACCTTCTTTTAAATTAAGAATTTTCAGTTAATTTACGTTATAATTTTAAATTATCATCTACAATAACTTTTTCTCTAGAACTTTTTCTTTCAACCTCTTTACTTCTTTCTTCCCAAAATGTTAATCCTTCAATCCCCACATTTTTAGGATTAAATACTGGATCTTTCCCTTCTTTTTTCTGCGTTTCATAGTCTTTTAACACTTTTAATGCGATTTTACTTAATAATAGAATCGCGATTAAGTTTAACCATGCCATACTACCGATTCCTAAATCTCCGAGATTCCATAAAAGCGACGCTGATTCAACACTACCGATGTAAACCATAATTAAAAATCCAAATTTTAAAACTGGTTTTAACCAGCCATACTTCAATTGACGATCTAAATAAGTAAGTGTCGTTTCAGCGATATAGTAATAAGCGAGTAACGTTGTAAATGCAAAAAAGAAAATTGCAATTGAAATAAATATTGGACCAAACCCTGTCATCACAGTTTCAACTGCTTGTTGCGTATAAATTGGACCTGCTTCCACATTTCCTATGTTTTTTACAATAGCGCTTTTCCCTTCAGGTATAACATTATACATACCTGTAATTAATATCATAAGAGCTGTCGCTGTACATACGACAATTGTATCGATATATACGGAAAACGCTTGAACTAATCCTTGTTTTGCAGGATGCGATACTTCAGCAGCAGCCGAACTATACGTCGCTTCTCCGACACCAGCAACGTTTGAAAATACAGCGCGTTTTACACCCCATGCAATAGCTGCACCAACAATTCCACCAAACATTTCATTTACACCAAATGCGCTAGAGAAAATTAAAGCAAACATACTTGGAATCTCCGTTACATTCGCAATTAATATGATACATGTAACAATTACATAACCAATTGCCATAAATGGAACAAGCATTTGAGAAACGCCAGCAATTCTCTTTACACCACCAAAAATAATTGCTGCTAGTAACACGACTAAAAATATACCAGTTATATATTTGTTAATACCATTAGAGTTTTCGAATCCAACTGCGATACTACTAGATTGAATACCTGGTAATAACATGCCATATGAAAGTGTTACAACTACCGCTACAATGACTGCAAACCATTTCATTTTTAAACCTTTCTCAATGAAATATGGAGTACCGCCGCGATATTCATTCCCTACTTTACTTTTGTATACTTGAGATAATGTTGATTCAACAAACGCACTCGCTGCCCCTAACAAAGCCATTACCCACATCCAAAATACAGCTCCAGGCCCGCCGAAAGCGATCGCTGTCGCTACCCCTGCGATATTACCAATTCCAACTCTTCCTGATAAGGCTAAACAAAATGCCTGAAAAGATGATATTCCCGTCTCGGAACTCTTTCCTTCAAATAATAGTTTAATCATCTCTTTAAAATAACGAATTTGCAAAAAACGTGTTGCAATCGTGAAATATACGCCTGCCCCTAATGCAAAAACAACTAAACCGATACTCCACACTTGCCCTACTAACCATTCTACTAAATTCTCCATCCAAATCCCCCTTATCATTCTTTGGAAAAGCAATTTTGTATATAAGAAAACGGACAACTATTATCAAACTTTCTAGTTGTCCGCATCTTTCATTATTTCATCCCTCAATTTTTGTCAGTAAAACACCCTATTACTTTATATTTACCCAAACACTTTTCACTTCTGTATAATTATCAAGCGCATATGAACCTAATTCGCGGCCAATACCAGATTGTTTGTATCCACCAAATGGTGCAGCTGCATTTTCTAAGTTATAATCATTAATCCACACCGTTCCTGCTTTTAATTTATTTGCCACTTGATGACCCGTTTTGATATTTTGCGTCCATACACCCGCAGCAAGGCCATAGGATGAGTTGTTCGCTCGTTCAATTACTTCTTCTGTCGAATCAAATGGAAGTACAACAACAACTGGTCCAAATATTTCTTCCTTAACGATTGTCATATCGTCTGTAACGTCTGTGAATACAGTTGGCTTAACGAAATAACCTTTTTCAAGCGCACGTTCGCCACCAGCCGCAACTGTAGCACCTTCTTTCTTCCCTTGGTCAATGTAATTTAACACACGCTCTTGTTGTTTCTTGGATACGAGTGGACCCATTTCCGTTCCTTTCTCCATACCTGCTCCAAGTTTTACGTTGTTCGCCATTTTCACAAGTGCATCTACTACAGTTTCATAATGTTTACGATGAACAAATACACGTGATCCTGCGCTACAATTTTGACCGTGATTATACATAATACCTTGGAATGCACCATTAATTGCTTCTTCCAAGTCCGCATCTTCGAAAATGATATTTGGTGATTTGCCGCCAAGCTCTAACGTTACATGCTTAATCATTTCTGCAGACTGACGCATAATATACTTTCCTGTAACAGTAGATCCTGTAAAAGCAACTTTATCAATGTCATGATGATTTACAATTGCTGCTCCTGCTTCAGGACCAAAGCCTGGTACAAAGTTTACAACACCGTTTGGAAATCCAGCCTCTTTAAAGAGTTTTGCTGTATATAGTAAGGATAAAGGTGTTTGCTCTGCTGGTTTTAATACGATCGTACAACCTGTCGCCAGTGCAGCTCCCATTTTCCAAGAAGACATAACGAGCGGAAAGTTCCACGGAATAATCTGACCTACAACACCTACAGGTTCATGTCTCGTGTAATTTAAGTAATCTTTTGAAATTGGGATTGTTTGCCCAATAATTTTTGTAGCCCATCCTGCGTAATAACGATAATTTTCTACAGTCGCTGAAATATCATCATCAAGTGCTACTTGATATGGCTTTCCATTATCTAAAGCTTCTAGTTGCGCTAATTCTTCTCTATGTTCTTCAATTAAATCTGCTAATTTATAAATAAGATGCGCTCTTTCAGCAGTAGTCATTTCTGCCCACGGACCAGATTTAAATGCAGATCTTGCTGCTTTTACTGCAGCATCAATATCCTCTTCTTGCGCTTCACATACGACTGCTAGAACATCTTCTGTTGCTGGATTGTATGTTTCAAACGTCTTTCCGCCAATAGCAGAAACAAATTCGCCATTAATAAACATTTTAATTTCTTCATTTAAAAACGCTTCCACTTTTGGTTTCAGCTCAATATTTGTCTTTAACATTATGTTCTCCTCCTTATTTAAACAGCTGCATGAGCTGCAATATTTGATAAAATCGTTTGAAGCTTTTGATCTTCGTCAACAGTTAATCCTAGTCTTGGATAGCGAGAAGGTCCTCCCGCTTGCCCATGTAATTCCATGGAACGTTTAACGATTTGAACATATTTCCCTGATCCTTCAAGAAACTCGCAAAGTGGTAAAATAGCATCGTTTATTTCCCACGCCTTTTCTAATTCACCATTTTGAAAATGCTCATACATTTTTGTAACGAGACCGGGAACGATATTTCCTGCTACTGAAACCCATCCCGAAGCACCAACTAAATATGATTCCATAACTAAATCTTCAGAACCACAGAAGACTTGGAAAGCCCCTTCACTTTGTCTTACTAAATCTCTCGCTTTTCGAATATCTCCGCTAGATTCTTTAATATGTGTAACATTTTCACACTCTTTTCCAATACGGAGCATTAGCTCTGTACTCATATCGACACCAGAAGTAAATGGGTTATTGTATAGCATAATTGGTATATTTACAGAGTTTGAGATTTCTTTAAAATGAAAATAAATCTCCTCTTCCTTCGGTTTACAATAGTAAGAGTTTATAATTAATGCACAATCCGCTCCGTGCGCTTCTGCATGTTTCGTATATTCAATTGTTTCTTTTGTGGTCTCTGCTGCAGTTCCAACAATGACTGGAATACGGCCATCAATTTCTTTCAACACAGTTTCTACCATTTTAAATCGTTCTTCTTTTGATAAACTTACAAACTCTCCTGTACTTCCATTAATGATAATACCTGCAACCTTTTGTTCGATAAAGTAATTTACATTTTGTTTTACCCCATCCCAATTAATTTCCTGAAATTCATCCATCGGTGTTATTAATACTGGAAATGCCCCTTTAATTTTTTGCATATTTATCTCTCCCTATCACATTTTATTTTAATAAGAATCCTGCCGGAAACGGATCCGTAGGGTCTAATAGAAACGTCTGCATCCCTGTAATAAATCCTCTACTTTCAAAACGGAAAATGTATCCTAGTTCCTCCTTCTTCACTTTTTCCACAGTTATAAAACTATTAAATATACTTTCATTTTTAAAAGGTTTATCCGCCATATAATCATTTTTAAATAATGCATGAACATAGGAAACGATAGTAGAAACAAAACCTGGCGAACGTACGATAAAGTTATCTTCATGAAATGTAATCGACTTTATATGGTTCTTTTCTTTTTGCGAAGGATCTACTAAAATAAGCCTTTTTATTAGCGACTGTTTTTGTATAGCCTGCAGTGTAGCTTCTCCCCATCTTTTCAATTCTGAAATGTTTTCAACACGAATTTCTGGCGAATACGCACCTTTTTCTACAACTGCATATACTTTATCTGCTTGTATGAGAGAATAACTTACATTACCAACCTGTAAATTTTCCTCAATCAAATAGCAAAGTTTGCTTTCAAACGAAACAGATATAACTTCATCATTCTCTACATACGCATGAACTAAAAATATTCCAGATAACGTTTCAATTTTGTATTGATTGGACTCTCTCTTTTTTAAATACCCACTTTCGAGTAACATCGTTATTACCGCAACAATGCCCCCATAATGAAGCGGAATCGAACCTTCATGATTAAAAAATAATACAGCTGCATCCACTTCATTATGGATAGATGGAACGACAATACACCCATTCAAACCGATAAAACCACGTGGTTCATTTAATAAAAGCTTCATCTCTTCTGCTAATTCACCTGAAAATTGTTCATTTAATTGCTCCAAACTGTAGTAGTATTTGCATGGTACGTCTTTCATTACACGAAATGCCTCGCCATTTACATGTACGTCTACTGCTGTATACATTTTTTGAATGTTCATTTTATATCCTCCGTTTCATGTTCCATCGGCGGAATTAGCAAAAATCCTTCTTTGAGTGGATCCATTTCATTGTAAAAAAATTTATGCATACCCATAAGCCAAGCTGATCCCGTAATTTTCGTTATGACAGCTTCAATATTTTCAACATGTGTCGTATTCACGACATATCCTTTAAATAAAGAACCAACGATACTCTCATGAATGAACTCTTCACCAATTTTGATTTCTTTCTGAGCGTATAATACAGCTAGCTTCGCAGATGTTCCTGTACCGCATGGGGATCGATCTATTCCGCCTGGTGGTACAACAACTGTATTTTTCACATGCGCACATTCATGAGTAGCATCTGTATAAAATTCAACATGTGTTAATCCTCTAATAAACGAATACTTTGGATGAATGATTTCAAACTTCTCATTAATTGTGTTTCTTATATGAATCGCCTTATCGATGATTGTAGATGCATTTTCTGGTACTAATTCTAGGCCTACTGACTTCGCATCAATAATGGCATAAAAATTCCCTCCATACGCAATATCAGCCTCTACAGTTCCAATGTCTTTGACGTGTACAGTAATATTTTTCAATAAAAAAGCTGGTATGTTACAGAAAGATACCTCTTTTGCTTTTCCATCTTGAACAGCAATATCTACTTCCACTAAGCCAGCCGGGGTATCTAGTTTTAAAGAAGTAATCGGTTCAACTACTGGAATTAAACCTGATTCAACTAACGCTGTACATACACCGATTGTATCGTGACCGCACATCGGTAAGTATCCACCTGTCTCTATGTATATAACACCTATATCAGCCTCAGGATGACATGGGTCTGTTAATAATGCCCCTGACATTACATCATGACCACGCGGTTCATTCATTAACAATTTTCGAATCCAATCATATTCCTTTTTCATATGTAACATCTTCTCTGCCATCGTCTCTCCAATCAACTTTGGAAGTCCGCTAATTAATGTCCTCGTTGGATTCCCGCCCGTATGTGTATCAATAGTCGTAAAGACTCTTTGTGACCTCATCCGTTTAACACCCTTTCTGTAAAACGACTCAAACGAAGTGGTTCAATAGGAATAATTGTCTCTTTTTCATTTAATAACTCTTCAATTACTTTCCCAGTAACTGCTGCAAGACTAATCCCATCCCCTTCATGTCCAGCGGCAATGAAATAATTCGGAATATGTTCCACTCGTGAAATAATCGGTAAATGATCTTCTGTCCACGGACGTAAACCAGCGTAAGAACGAATTACCATCATATCTGCCATTTTCGGATAAAAGCGAATCGCTCTATTTGCGATACATTTAATGACTTCATTGTTTATTCTCGTATGAAACCCTACAAATTCACGACTACTTCCAATTAAGAAATTTTGACTTTCAGTAGGCTCAAATACGAGCGCAACCCCGTATTTTTCAGTTAAAGCATCTACTTTTCTTTTTCCGCCAAATTTAGAAATTAAATAACCGAATTCCATTACTTTACGGCATCCTACATGTTGTTGCCTTGATGCTACTATAATATGCCCTTTTCTCGGTTCAATTGGTATATTTACATTTAACATCTGACCAATCTTAGGAGCCCACACACCGGCTGCATTTACAACTTGTTTTGCTGTAAAAGTACCATTCGTAGTTTCTACAACAAATGAACCATTCGTCTCTATTTTCATACTCTTTACTTCGGTCTGCTTAAAGGCTTTTGCGCCAAACTTTTGTGCCTCTGACAGAAGCGAGAAAGCAAGGAGATATGGATTCACAGTTGAATCCGTCGCACATTCTAAACCGCCTAATAAATCATCAGCAAAAAAAGGCGACTCTTCTCTTATATCTTGCCTATCAAGCATTCGAAACGGTAATCCAGCTTTTTTTTGCCGATTTACCCATTGCTGTGCAGCCTCCATCTCTTCGTCTGACTCACATACGAGAATACTTCCTGGTGCCCTATATTCAAATGAATGCTCTAATTCTTCACTTAAATCAGTTACTAATTTTTGACTTACTAAAGACATTTGACTATCAAACCCTGGGTCTTTATCAATGGCCAAAATATTCCCATCACACCGTGAAGACGTCCCGCTGACAAATTCTCCTTTTTCAATGATTGTTACGTCTCTTCCGTATTTTGAAGTGTAATAAGCGATAGAACACCCTATTATTCCACCACCTATAATTAAAACGTCGCAGTGCCTCACAATATACTCCTCCTTTCCCTAAACCTCTCACTTTCTTTTATGCAATTGACGTGCCAATTCTGCACATATACAATTTCCATAAACAATATTTTTATTTGTAAAAATAATTCAAATTTATAGTAAATAGGTGTATTATTTTTTTATCACTGTCAAAATTTTTATACATAACGGGAGGATATTATGGCATTTTCATTTCCGACTATACAAGAGTTTTTGGAAAGTATTTTAATCGATCATACATGTAGCCTTAATCACATTAAGCAAGTAAACGAAAGGTTTTATTATCTCCCTTCTACTACAGAAGAATATAATTGCGCCATTATTTATGTAGATGACTCATTCACTGCACTAATTGACGCTTTTTCTTATGAATTAGCTGTTATCATCCTTAACGAAAACGATGAGCCGAAATGCTGTATAACTTCTCAGCAAATGATTCCATTTCTTTATAAGTCCTACAATGAACTACAGGCATTTTATGACACCGTAATACTAACAACTGACTCTTCTGTTACAGTCATTGATAGTAAAGAATGCGTTCGAACTTGGACAGATGGTGCTGAAAAAATATTTTCAGTCAACCATAATGAAATTATTGGGCAACCGATTACTCGTTTTTTTGATTATAAAGACTTGGAAATTTTACAATCTTTACATGATGGAAAAAGCATAGTCGCTCAGTTCCATCAGCCTCGTCCCGATTTATTCGTATTAATTAATTCAAATCCAGTTTATTGTAATGATGAAATTATAGGAGCAGTCGTTTCAGAAACAGATGTTACAAATCAAGTCGCTTTAAATGAAAAACTATTTAATATGTCACATGAAATGCACCGTTTAGAACAAGAAGTGGCAAAGTATAAAGATGAATCTGATCCTTTCCTTGCGATGAATGGAAAAAGTCCTGTTATACAAAGAACGATACAATTAGCTAGAAAAGTTTGTTCGGTGAAATCAACTGTTTTAATACTTGGGGAAAGCGGAGTTGGAAAAGAAGTATTTGCGAAAGCAATTCATGAAGCAAGTGAAGCAGCGAAGGCGCCTTTTATTTCGATTAACTGCGGGGCAATTCCAGAAGCGTTATTTGAAAGTGAATTATTCGGTTACGAGCGTGGGGCGTTTTCTGGAGCTAATAGTAAAGGGAAAAAAGGTAAAATTGAACTCGCACAAGGCGGTACTTTATTCCTCGATGAGATTGGCGAAATGCCGCTCGATATGCAAGTAAAACTGTTACGTGTACTACAAGAACGAAAGTATTACCGAGTTGGCGGAGAAAAAGAAATTAATATTGATTTCCGCATTATCGCTGCTACAAATCGGGATTTACAAGAAGAAATGAGAAAAGGAACTTTCCGAGAAGATTTATATTATCGTTTAAATGTAGTTAGCCTGCATATTCCACCGCTGCGTGAAAGACGAGAGGATATTATCGAACTCACATACTCATTCTTAAACGATTTTTCGATCAACTATAACCGACCAATTCGTGACCTACCTTCAAGCATTATGCATGAACTGCTTCATTACAATTGGCCAGGTAATATTCGCGAACTTCGAAACGTTGTTGAACGACTTGTGGTATTCGCAACAGACGGAATTATAAAACAAGAATATTTACCATTTCATACGACTGAAACTTTAGACAACCATACAGCTCATTCCCTATTACTCAGCAACAATAATACAATCCTTTCTTTACAAGAAGAGATGGATGAGCATGAGAAAAAAGTTATTGAAAGGGCTTTACGAATTTTAAATGGGAATAAATTAGAATGTGCAAAACAACTTGGCGTAACAAGGGCTACTTTATATAACCGTTTAAAAAAACTTGGACTTCAATAAAGAAGCAGTATGCACCGATTAGGCGTTTACAGGTAGCTCTCTCTCTCCCTCCTCTATATTGGCATGATTTTTGCATATATAATTTGTGCAAACCGAACTAGAGGAGGAATACACATGACCAATAAAAACAACTTAATCGTTTGTCGTTGTGAAGAGGTTACATACGGACAACTTCAATCGACAATTGCTGAATATAACTGCTCGGCAAGAGAATTAAAACTAAGAACACGTGCTGGCATGGGATTTTGCGGTGGTCGCACATGCAGAATAATGATAGATCGAATGATTGAAAATGCGAATCCTGACGTAACTCTTAATGAACTACCGTTAAAATATCAACCACCAATACGTGCAGTTACTTTTGGATCGGTAGGTGAAAGTAAATGAGTAGAATTACACATCACCCTATTTTAGGTACTTTACAAAGTAGTGAGCGTATTACTTTTCAATTTAACGGTCATCAATACGAAGCATATGAACATGAAACGATAGCTGCTGCCCTGTTAGCAAATGAAATACGGACATTAAGAGTTCATGAAGATAGCGGGACACCGCGAGGTATTTATTGTAATATCGGGCACTGTTCTGAATGCCGCGTGACAGTAAATAATCAAACAAATGTACGCGCATGCTTAACTGTTGTAGAAGAAAACATGGTTGTTGAAAGCGGGAAACAGCATCCAAATATCGTGAGAGAGATGGTGAAAAAACGATGAGTGATGTAATTATCATTGGTGCAGGACCAGCGGGATTATCTGCTTCTATCTCTTGTGCTCGTTTCGGACTAAAAGTGCTCGTTATTGATGAATTTATGAAGCCGGGCGGGAGATTGTTAGGACAGTTGCATCAAGAGCCTACTGGAGAATGGTGGAACGGAATAGAAGAATCGAAGCGACTTCATGAAGAAGCAGAATCACTTTCAGTACATATTAGGTGCGGTGTTTCGGTCTATAATTTAGATAAAGATGAAAACAATTGGTTTGTACATACTAATATCGGTACGTTAGAAGCACCGTTCGTACTACTTGCTACTGGTGCTGCGGAATATTCTATTCCCCTTCCAGGCTGGACACTTCCAGGAGTGATGTCAATTGGAGCAGCTCAAGTTATGACAAATGTTCATCGCGTGCAAGTTGGAAAAAAAGGAATCATTATTGGTGCTAACATTTTGTCTTTCGCCATTTTAAGTGAATTGCAATTAGCGGGAATTAAAGTAGATCATATTGTACTCCCTGAAAAAAGCGAGTTAAGTCAAAAAGCTGGTGAACCTGAAGAAGTTTTAAACTCTCTTTTAAATGCAGCACATCTCGCTCCTTCTGCTATTTTACGAATAGGTAGCCACTTTATGAAATATGATTGGATTCGAAAAGCTGGATTAACATTCTATCCAAACAGCGGAATGAAAATAAACAGAACGCCACTTCACCTTCGGAAAGCAGCTCTTGAAATTATCGGAACAGATCAAGTTGAAGGTGTACGTATTGCTAATATTGACTCTAAAGGAAATGTTATTAATGGATCAGAGAAAATATATGAAGCAGATTTTGTTTGTATTGCCGGGGGATTATATCCACTTGCCGAACTTGCAGCTGTAGCTGGTTGTCCCTTCCATTACATTTCAGAATTAGGCGGACATGTTCCTCTCCATTCCGAAACAATGGAAACCCCTCTTCCTGGTTTATTTGTAGCTGGCAATATTACAGGCATTGAAAGCGGAAAAATTGCGATGGCGCAAGGAACAGTTGCAGGTCTATCAATTGCTAAATACGCAGGTGAAAAACATGATATAGTCGACCAACAATTATATCACGCCATTCAAAACGTTCACTCTGTTCGTCAAAAAGCTGCAATTCAGTTTAATCCGATGGTAGATATCGGTAGACGAAAGATGAATGAAATTTGGCGTGATTATTCTTCTACATATGCACATACTAAAAAGAGCTGCTGAGATTATTCTCAACAGCTCTTTTCTCTACTCATCCAAGTTATTAAATTTCGCTAATGCGTAAATACCTTCTTCATCATCTAATTCAAGTTGTAATCTCGCTGCGAATGAATTGACATTATATTCTCTGTCAAGCAATAAGCGTAATGCTTCGATTAAGTTTGCTTGAATTAAAATTTGCTGGCGACCATTTACCTCTACTTCCGCAGAGAAACCGTAGTCATCGTCATACATGAGTTCAACTAACACTTCTTCTGGACCCACTTGTCTTTTTTCAGCTATATATACGCAAAGCGCATTTATTAATTCTTGTTCAGAAATTTTTATTGTTTCCATGCTACTTCATCTGCCTTCTTCTTACGTTGGTCTTTGAAGTATTTAAATGCACGAACTGCTAACATTACGATACCAGCCATTACTAACATATTTACCATAAACGCTAATACAGAACCAAGAGCTCCCATATTTGCAAATAAGCTACCCATTAGTAAACCACCAAGACCACCTAGTAATAAACCTTTCATAAAGCTTCCTTTATTACTTTTTGGTGCTGTGTTTGTTGCTTTCGTTTTTGAATCTGGAGTCGTTTTTTGAGAATTTACATTTGAGTCTTTTTTGTTTAAATCAACTTTTGACTTTTGACCTGAACTTGGTGTAAATGATTTTTTACCAGATTTGTAACTTTTCGCTGCTGCATGATCTACGAACATAAAGCTGCTAGCCCCAAAGATAACCATAAATGCTGTCATTACTGCTACAAGTTTTTTCAACATATTATATCCATTCTCCTTTTATATAGATATATGTGAAATCTATCTTTCTAGTAAATTCAGAATGATAGATTTGTTTTTAAGAACATTTTAAAGGTTCTTATGAACTCATTATATGAACTTTTGTCGAAATATGCAAGTATTATTTACTTCCGACAGTTTGGTGACAAAGGAAAAATTAAGCAAAACAGAATTGACTTTAAATGAAACAAAACATATTATAAGTTCATAAGAACTTTTTATTATTTTGGAGGTGAAAAGATGGAAACATTTCATCTCACACGAAACGAAATGGCTACCCTTCTTCTATCACTAAGAGGATGGAATACGAAAAAGCCTCTCGGTATTTTACAAGAAGCTTGGGCAAAGTCACATAAAAAAGATATTGAAAGCGGACAAAGCGTTACAGCTTTTATTACTACCGCACTTTCACCTATTTTTGAAAAGCTGATTAAAATTGACGATACTGATGTCGGTTTTTCTTTAAATGAAATAGTTGCGCTTGGCAATCAGATTGAAAACACAAGTTTCTCTGTAACTGCTATGCAAAACTGGGTGAAACGAGATATAAAAGAAATGATTGGCTCTCCTCAAAAAGGGAAAAAATATTCGATTGAACAAGCAGCCTTACTGTTCATTGTCGAAGATTTAAAAACAGCACTTGATTTTGAATCAATTCGTAAGCTATTACGCCTTATCGTTAATGACCCAGCCGATCGAAGTGATGATTTAATCAATCCTGTTCATTTATATGTAGCATACTCTTCTCTATTTGAAGAACTCAATCAAGGGAATTGCTTACAATTAAATGCAACAGATACCGTTCATACAATTGAAAACATCGTAAAAGAAAAAGCTGATAAAATCGCAAGCAAGTTCGATCAAATTAATAACGAACAACGCGAAGCAATTCGTAACGCTATTATCATTGCGACCCTTTCTGTACATACCGCTTATGTACAAATGTTAGCAAAGCGTTACGTAACAGCAACTTTATTTTTACAGAACTTAGATGTGAAACCTTAAAATATAGGAGCAGAAATGCTTCTATTTTTTTAGGAGAAATTTTTAATAACCTTTTCATTAACCCTTCATGAAAACGTGGCTTATATCCTTTACTATAATACTTATGAGAGACATAAAAGAATAGAAATAGCAATCCCCTATGTAAATAAGGTATAATCTACATATAGTGAACCTTTTATGTCATTAAATAAAAGGTTCTTATACTCAAAAATTCATAAACTAGAAGGTGCAACAATGTTAAGTAGTTTTATTCATTCAGTATTAACGTTTTTTGAAGGATTAGGTTATTGGGGCATTATGCTTGGACTTATGATTGAGATTATCCCAAGTGAAATTGTCCTTGCTTATGCAGGATACTTAGTATTCAATGGAAGTATCTCATTTATAGGTGCTGTTGTATTCGGTACAATTGGCGGTGTTATTGCCCAAATCTTTATTTATTGGCTTGGACGATACGGCGGACGACCTATATTAGAACGTTATGGAAAATATATTTTCATACATAAAAAACAAATAGATGCTGCAGAAGATTGGTTTAATCGTTACGGAACTGGCGTCATTTTTACAGCACGCTTCATTCCAGTAGTGCGTCATGCGATTTCAATTCCTGCTGGTATTACAAAAATGCCTTTACTACGTTTCACTACATTAACAGCACTTGCTATTATCCCTTGGTCAATCATTTTCATTTATCTAGGTGAAAAACTAGGTGAAAATTGGGAGAATATAAACGATATTGCTGGTCCGTATGTGAAATCATTCGCAATTGGTGGCGTCGTACTCATTCTTTTATACTTCGTTATAAAAAAATGGACAAAAAAGCATAAAAATCTTGCTTAAGAATATAATAAAAACCGCTATAAATTCATTCGAAATTATAGCGGTTTTTTATTTATATATGAATTAATCTTCAGGAATTATATAAACACCTTTCCATCTACATTTATATGGATAAGCAACCATTCAATCATTCTTTTCGTATATTATCTCAAAAAGGAGTGATTCCCCTATGCATTGGCAGCAAAAAATACCATACCTGATTGGACGCCCTATCGGTATTTCCTTCATAAATGGGCAAGGAACTTCAGGTGTATTATGTTCAGCGCATGATGGACAATTATATGTGTATGAATACCTTTATCAAGCTCAGTTCGCAATGAAACATTATGATTATAGACAGGTTCAAGATATACATGCATTCCCAAATTGCCCTCACCAAAATCCTCTATACTAAAAAAATCGGAACGGCTCATAGCCATTCCGATTTCTATACTTTATTTCTCAGAATAAAATTTCTGCACTGCTTCATCAAAATAAATCCAACCTTTCCAGCCTAAATGAATCGTATCTTTTAAGAAATACTTATCATATTCATGACCAGAGAAATCAACTACTGGATATCCTGCTTTCTCAACCTGTTCTCGAATTTTTTTATAATACACTTCACGGCGTTCTTTCGGGAAGCCAGTATAATCATACCAAGGCCCATTTACAGGTACAGAAATAAAGAGTGGTTTGACATTTTTCTCTTTAAATAAATCTAAAATAATTTGCAAATCATCATATTCTGGTGATTCATCATATGTTTCATTTGCTCTAAAGTTTTTTAAACCTTTTAGTTTTTTCTTCAGATTATTCTTATGATAATAAGGATTTTCAATTCCGAATGTATTTGTAGTAGACTCAGCTTTCCCTTCTTGTTCCGCGTGTTTACGTGCATCTTCCCAAGAAATTGAACGAAGTCCGATATCTGTTTTCTCTTTCATCGGTTCGATTTTAAATAAAGAGTTAAATAAATCTCTATGATCTAAAATATTTCGATGCATATAAGCAAGTGGTTTAGCTAAACCTGCTTTAATGTTATGTTTCGTATCATTATATACAATACCTTCTAATGAATTTTTTAATATATCATCTTCTTGAACAACTTTATAATCTAATAGCCGTTTCGCGATTTGCTTCTTCATTTCTGGATTTATCTCATCATTAAAAATAAAATAATATGCTTGTTGTTTGGAGAAATTATTAGTGAAATCCCCTTGTGAAACACCAGTCTTTGTAAACCATTGTGGTGAAAGAACAAAGACTACTTTTTTACCTTCTAATTCATCCATAGTAGATGTCATATTTAAAATATGAGCTAAACTTTGTGTACCGCCAGTTCCAATTAAAAACGGTGTAAAACCAGCTGGATTTACTTTGAAATAATTAGACGGATGATATGCATCCATTCGTAAAAACTCTGATGAACCGTACATCGGTAAATACTGTGAATTCTCTAACATTTTTTGCTGTAAGAAAACACTTTGTAATTTCTCTTTTTGTAAAGAAGTTGCCGCATCTTCTACCTTCTTATCACTAATAAGCGATACTAAACTTTTCGATGGGATTAGAATGATAATGAAAAAAAGCACACACGCTAAAATTATCGGACCAAAAGCATGCTTCATTTTCATCTGCTGTCCCTCTTTCTATCGGTATTAAATTGTAACCCTTGTTTTTGACACGTCATCTTTTCTCTCCTTTTTCTCTATACATGTTCCATTCTATTTATCTATTATATACATGTATGTATTTCCTTACTTGTTCTATTAAGCCCTATATAAATAGCGCAAGAAAATGTTTCCATAGAAACACGTTAATTATACAGGATTCTACATAAATTTCACACTGGAATTTTAGTAATAATTTTATTATTAAGTCGTAAAAAAACATATGAAATGTCTATATTTCATTCGGAACTGTACAAAAAAACAGACTATCACATACGTGAAGTCTGTTTCCCCATTCTTTTATTTTTGTACATCTGCCCATTTTAAACTTGTAGCTGGACCAAATTGATGTACATATAAATCTTTCACATACGGTTTTTGTAAGTAAGATAATCCGCGCTGGAATACCGGTGCAATTACTGCATCATCAAGTAGCATTTTTTCAGCTTCTTGCATTGCTTTCCAGCGAGCCTTTTCATCATTACCTAATTCTGTTTTAATCTTCTTAATTAACGCATCATATTCTGGATTTGCATATTCTGTATTATTAACACTGCTTCCAGAAAGGAATACTTCTAAGTAAGTCATTGGATCTGGATAATCCGGTAACCAGCGTGATAACGACATTTCATATTCTTTCTTCTTCTCTAGTGCTAATTTTTGCGTATGTGGTTGCAATTTCACATTCACTTTTAAACCTGGTAAATTTTTCTCAAGCTGCTCTTTAATGTACTCTCCAACTTTTTTAAAGTTTTCTAAGTCATAATTTAATAGTTCTAACGTCACTTCATCTGTACCTGTTTCTTGCTTTGCTTTTTCCCAATATTCTTTCGCTTTTTTTACATCAGTTTTATTAAACTCACCTGCCGTACTTCTAAAATCTTTTTTATCTGGTCCCTTTAAAAATCCTTTTGGTACGTAATAGTTTGCAGCAACCGAACCATCATTTAAAAATGAATCCGCAAGTCCTTTCTTATCAAAAACTGTACTTAGCGCAAGACGTGTATTTTTATTTTTAAGAATCGGTACATTTTCATTAAATCGGAAGAAGTACATAACTGGATCTGTATATTGTTTTAGCTCTTTATTATTTTTATATTTATCCACGAATTCTGTAGAAATAACAGCTCTATCAACTTTATCTGTTTCATATAAATTTACCGCAGTTGAAATTTCTTTTACAATTTGATAGTTTACTTCATCTAACTTCACTTCTTTTTTATCCCAATACTTATCGTTTTTCTTCATTGTAAAGCTAGCTTCATGCTTCCACTCTGATAATGTAAATGGTCCATTATATACCGCTTTATTTGCTTCTAATCCGTATTTATCACCTTGCTCTTTCGCATATTTTTCGTTAATTGGATAGAAGGATGGTAAAATTAATAATTTCGTAAAATACGGTACAGGATGTTCTAGCTCTACGACGAACGTTTTATCATCCTTCGCTTTTACTCCTAATTCATCTAGACCTAGTTGTTTTTTATTTATCTTCTTAGCGTTTTTCACATCGTACGCAATGTATGCATATTGAGAAGCGGTATCTGGATTAATCAATTGCTTCCAAGCGTATACGTAATCATGAGCGGTTACTGGATCTCCGTTTGACCATTTCGCATCACGCAAATGAAATGTATATGTCTTTCCATCTTTACTCACTTCATATTTTTGTGCGCCTGCCTCAATTACTTCATCATTTTTCGATAGACGGAATAGTCCTTCCATTACGTTATTCAAAACGTTAAACGAGACTGCATCTGTGACTTTCCCTGAGTTTAACGACGGAATTTCACCCGTTTCTAGTAACTGTAATACTTTCTTTTCAT
This sequence comes from Bacillus sp. PSXD-155, assembly GCF_049310765.1. Taxonomy (NCBI): domain Bacteria; kingdom Bacillati; phylum Bacillota; class Bacilli; order Caryophanales; family Bacillaceae; genus Bacillus; species Bacillus sp. PSXD-155. The sequence goes on from NZ_JBMOWC010000016.1 coordinate 103,862, forward strand.
CTTTCGGCTTTGTTGCAGTTTTTTCTTTTGCGCAGCCAACTAAAAATGAAGAAACTAATAGAGTACTAACTAATGAGTAACGAACAACTTTTTTCATTTAAAAACCCCCCTCTATTTTTAAGGTAAGTAACGACGAGCACCAGCGTATTCTTCTATATATCCTGGTGTATTTAGCGGTATAATCTCTACCGACCTTTCAGCTCTTGGTGAGTGAATCATATTGCCATCACCAATATACATTGCAACGTGATGGACACTACCTTTCCCTTGATCATGTGCAAAGAAAATTAAATCTCCCTTTTGTAAGTTTTCTTTATCAACTGCAATTCCTGCTCTTGATTGCGGTCCAGAATCTCGCGGAATTGTAATGCCGTGCGATTTATAGATCGTATGCGTGAAGCCAGAGCAATCAAATCCAAAACCACTTGTACCAGCCCATATATACGGTAAACCTAAAAACATTTTCCCTGTGTTAATTAAATCATCAGCTGTCGGTTTTGGAATATCAGTTTGAGAACGGTAAACTGTTCCATCATTTTTTCGTAGCCATGCTTTCTGACCATTTGGCAACAATACACGGTATGAAATTGTGTCTTCACTTAATAGCGGCAGTCTTGTATTATAACTGACTTCAAGTGATTTATGTTTTTCAGAAGGATTTATATATAAAATCGCTGTTGGCTTTGTTATTAACACAAAAGGTTCATTTGTTTTATCTGCAAATTCTTGATTATATGTTAATTGCTTTTCAGGCATCCAGCCCGGATAACCTTCTTCATTTCGTGGTGTTGGCTGTCCATGCACTAATACCTTCACCCACTCGCCTTTCTTATCAATAACAGTTACTTCTTGACCGAGTAACGCTTGTGTTTCTAATTTATTTGCATTTGTTAACCATAGTTTCTCGTCAAGTGTCATTGATTTCGTCCATTTCCAAAGATCCACTGGATTTGTTGCACTCGGTGTATCGATTGACCTTAATGAATCAGGTGCTGTCCATAACGTTGCAGCAGATACATCTATAAATGCTTTATTATCCTTCTTTTCTTCAGCATTTGCCGATGTAAACGATGAAAATATAAATAAAGTTGTTAAAAATGCAGTTCCTACTTTTTTCATATATATCCCCCTTAAAAAAATAGTTTACTAGTCTCTTCTCCTAAGACTTACTATTCACTGTCGATTGAAGGTTTACCTTTGATCCAGAATAAGTCATTCCTTCTGGCTCTTCCATTAACCAAAGCGGTGCATCAAGATCAAAATAATGTATATTAGGATGTGCTGCCGCTAAATGTGCAACAGCGCTAACGGAAAGTGAAGATTCCATCATGCTTCCCACCATACACTTCACACCAGCCGTTTCTGCGATATCTGCAATACGCCATGCTTCACGTATGCCACCACATTTCATTAATTTAATATTAATTAAGTCTGCGTATCTTCCTTGAACGAGCTTTAATGCATCACTTGCTGAAAATATACTTTCATCGGCCATAATTAGCGTTTGCACACGATCTTTGACGTACTTTAACCCATCCCAATCTTTCGCGTGTACTGGTTGTTCAATAAATTCTATATTTAAATTACGATTTTCCATCTCTTGAATGATAGAGATCGCTTCTTTTGGACTCCAACCTTGATTCGCATCTAAACGTAATGTCGTATTTCTTGGTACTACATTTCGAATTGCCTCAATACGTTCCAAATCTAAATGCGCCTCCTTACCCACTTTAATCTTTAATGTTTGAAATCCTTTTTCTATATGTTTCTTCGCTTCTTTTGCCATTAATACAGGCTCATCCACACTCACTGTAATATCGGTATAAATTTCTTTCTTCCCGCCTAACAATGCATATAACGGCACATTTTGATATTGGCAATATACATCATATAGAGCGATATCTACCGCTGCTTTCGCACTTGAATTTCCAATACAACTCATTTGAATGCGCTGTAGTAACTGCTGAAACTGAATGATATCTTGACCAATTAAACATGAACGCATCGGTCCTAAAATCGCATCTTCCATTCCACTGGTGAAATCACCCGTAATAACTGGCGTTGCGGCTGCAGCCCCCTTACCAATCACTCCTTCGTCTGTATGAATATAAACATCTATACTTTCAATTTCTGTTACAGTACGAAGCGCGGTTTTAAACGGTGTATGAAGTTTTACACGTCTACGATTTACTTTTACATCTGTAATTTTCATTTTGTTCATCCTTTCGTTCTCCAATGAAGTGAAATCTTAATCCACCGGAGATTTATACCCACGAATTATTAGGTAAACTTATTGGGCATTTACTCTTCTATCACTCTACTTTGTTTTCGTTTACTTTTGATGTAGAACGATAATGTGAAATAAAAAAATCCAGCCATAAGAATGATTCTTACGGCTGGATTTTGTCTATGATTGAGTAGACAAAGCAGCAATCTGATTATATTTTTTCTGTGCATCTTTTAGCGCTACAAGTAACGCTTTTTGAGAAGAGCCGAAATATCGGTTCTTTACTTCCATTACTAACGCCGGGTCATTTATATTTTTATGTAGAAATAAATATTTAACAAATTGAGATGTTAATGCAATTGTCGCTGAGCAGTCTGCATCTACAATTTCCCCTGTATCCTTAACAAGTACAAATGCTACGAAATAGCTTTTAAACTTTTCAGTAATGGGATTATTTTGAGGTGCTTTCGCATCCCCTACGATATAAATTGTATTTGAAGCGTACACAGCTATCTTCCTTTCTTATACGAGGATAACGGGTTTCTTAATAGTCGTATGAGCGAGGAACTCAACGTTGATTAAAAAATGTATCCGCTTACCTTGTATTATAATATAATTGACAGAATTTTAACAACATTTATTTTAGTGCATATTCCATATTTATGCAAATAGCTTAAACTCTTCATTTTTACAATATGTGATTGTTCCTTGTACCATGACATTCATACATAAAAAACTGCACCTCCAATTGTTAGACGGTGTCTAACAATTGGAGGTGCAGTTCAATGGCTAGCTGTTTTTTTACTACTTTGGCATCACAAATATAGTTTCATTTGACTTAGAAAATTGATACTCTTTTCTCGCAAACTTCAAAATTTCTTCTTCATCGTCTGTTAAATTTTCTATGTTAGTCTTTAAAGAACCTTTATCTTTCTTTAAAGATACTAATTGTTTCTTTTGATCCGTAATCGTATCTTTCTTTTTATCAATTACTTCTTGTTGTTTCGTTAAAATATATTGAACGTACAGAGTAGTTGCCGCAATAAAAAGGACCATTAAAATAAGACGCCTTAACTTCTTTTTATTTATCTTACGCTTGTCACTAGGTTGTGATGATTGTTCTGGTATATTAGGAACATTTACTCGTTTGAGTTTCCTCATTCAAATCCCCCTAACCCATATTTTTCACTACCATCGGCACGTTTTCTTACTAAACTAAATTCTATTCTTATAAAATAAACTCCTTCACAAAAATATCCCATAAATTAACCAATTAAAGATAGCATTCGACGACATTTCTACATTTACACCGTTTTTTTTTATACATGCTGCTATAAAATAGTAGTTTCTGTAATTCTTTTTCTACTATTGTAGAAGAGTTTTTTCACACACAAAATTCTTACCCCACATATCCATGTTATAACATGCTTACAAGGAGGGGAAATATGCATTACCGCACATTAGGTAAAACTGGAATAACTGTTTCTGAAATAGGTTTTGGGGCATGGGCAATCGGTGGTGATGAATGGGGACCTGTTAACGATAAACAATCTATAACTGCTATAAAAAAAGCAATTGAGTGTGGTGTGAATTTTATTGATACTGCGGATGTGTATGGTTTAGGACATAGTGAAAAGTTGGTGGCTACCGCGATTAAAGGACATCGTAATGATATTATCCTATCAACGAAAGGTGGTTTAATCGGACACCACTACGATCCTAATGGAGTTCCTGTATATGATACTCCCGAAAAAATCATCGCCGTATTTGAAACAAGTTTACAACGTCTTCAAACAGATTATATTGATCTTTATTTTTGTCATATTTGGTGGCATAATCGTAGAGAAACAGAAGCATTTCTACGTGCATTTGACATATTAAAACGTGATGGAAAAGTAAGGGCAGTCGGTGTTTCGACTCATGATTTACAATACATTCATCATTTCAATAACAACAACGAAATTGATATCGTACAACTTGATTACAATATATTAAATCGAAAACCTGAAAAAGATATATTACCATTCTTACAAGAGAAAAATCTAGGAGCTATTATTCGTGGTCCATTAAAAATGGGCATTTTAACTGGAAAATTCACAAATAAAACAATTTTTCCAGATGGAGATTTACGCAAAGATTGGCCAAATGAAACTTGGTTTCAAGAAGACTTACAAACCGTAGAGAAACTTCGGTTGCTCTCAAATAAAAATCAGACCCTAGGGCAACTTGCACTTCGCTATGTACTCTCTCATCCGGCAGTAAGTGTTGTAATTCCTGGTGCCAAAACCGGAATGCAAGCACAAGAAAATGCAAATGCATCTGTTCGCCCTATTTTAAGTGATGAAGAGCTTAACTATATTCATTCAATATAAAAAGCCCAATCCGAGCTTTTTAATTTGGCAAACTAATATCATACTCCATTCGCTTCGCTGTGTCCTCCGCAACATGCATACCTAACAAGTTTTTCACAATATGAAATGCCATATTAATTCCAGCTGAAATTCCGGCAGATGTTATAATATGTCCTTCATCTACAAACTTTACATTTTCTATAACTTCAACATTTTGAAACTCATTTTTAAACTTTTCAATACTATCCCAATGTGTTGTTGCTTTTAAACCTTCCAGTAAACCTGCTTTCGCCAGTAATAGCGCTCCTGTACAAACTGAAGTCATCAGCTTTACTTCTTTCATTTGTTGGCGAATCCATTTTATTACTATTTCATTTTTTATTTCATATTCTCTAGCACCTAGCCCACCCGGAATTATTAAAATATCCACTGGTGGTAAATTTTCAATACTATAATCTGGCTGTACCTTCAATCCGTTCCTTGCTGTAATCATTTCCCCATTCTCGCTAACTGTATAAACAGTAAATGGTTTTTCTTCATTCACCTCAGTTACAGAAAAAACTTCAAATGGCCCTGCAAAGTCTAACACTTCTACTTCATTAAATAAAAATATACCAACACTCCATTTATTCATCATAAGTTCACTTCCTGTTTCAAATGATGTAATAGATGATCATATCCTTTTTCTAATGCAATATCATACGCTGTTTTCCCATCATTTTTCTTTATCATCTTATTAGCTCCATTTTTAAGGAGTAACATAATTATTTCTTCATTTCCTAATAATGCCGCTTCGTGAAGTCCTGTCCAGCCACCACTTTGCATAATATTTACATCTGATCCTTTTTCAATTAAGAAAGCAACAAGTTCACTTTGCTTGTTCGCAATTGCTGCTTGCAAAGGCGTATTTTCATTTTCGTTTTTCGCTCTACTATGTATATCTGCACCGCTTTCTAAAAGAAAACTCGCTATTTCTTTCTGTCCAAAATAAGCTGCTAAATGAAGTGGTGTCCATCCATCTTCACTACATTCGTTAACAATACTTGGACTCGCCTTTATAAACTCCACTACTTTTTCCTTATGACCACTTAAAACAGCTTGTGCTATTGATTGTAAATGCTCCATAATAATCTCCTATCCTTCAAAATATTTAAGCATCCCCTTCTACATGTTCTATTAATTATTACATTTTCCTTTTAAAAACTTAAGTTTACATAATAATATTATAAATCACTTTTGTACTTAATGTTTAATAGCAATAATGTTTAAAATAATACCTTTAAACAATAAAGACTATGATTTCATTAGAGTTACTGAAAAAAGCAATTAAAAAAACTATGTGTATAGTTTTTTTAATTGTCGTTCAGTTGCATGAACTAAAACAGGTAATGTTTATTCTGCTATTCATGCTTTCAACATATCAAATAATATTATTCCAATAAAAAAACAATCCATTTAAAAATGGATTGTTTTTTTTATTTCTGTTTTATGCGGTTTATTTTATTTTTGCATTTTCAATGACGAAATAATTACACTTACAAAAATGAAATACTACTATCTTAGCCCCTCTTATAGTAAGTTTTTCGTTTGAAAACCAAAAACACATTTTCGCCTTACGATTAAAAAACATATGTAAAAATCTCTAAAACAGCTGCCTTATCATACTAATCTATAGCAATTCTGTCTTCTTCCCTTACCTGTTTCCTTTAACACATACGATTTTAAAACAAGCGCCGTTAATGAATCTGTTAATGTTTTATATGATAAATTTGATAATGCCAATAGATCGTTCGTATATAACATTCTATGCTTCTCTAATAATAATAGTACTAATCGTTCAGACGGTTTTAATGCCTCATCACTTTCTAGTATAAAGTCTATATTTTTCATTTCTCTAATTACTACTCCTTATATAAAAAAATACTTTAGGTGCTAATTTAATATAAAAATAATACATAACAAAATTTGAAATATATTAAAATAACATTGTTTTAAAACACTATTATACTATAACATATATAATTCTTCAAAAACTACATTTAAAAACGGTTAGTCATTCTCTAAATATGAATGACTAACCGTCTTTCAGCTTCTTCTCAATTAACATGTTTTACCTTAAATATTTCTTGCAATATGTGGCTTACTGTAATGACTTGTTCCACCGCCACCTACTACTACTTTACCACCTTTTTCGAAAATTAATAATTTACTTGAACCATCTGCAAGAAGTACTATTACTTCAGCATTATTACTTGTTGCTATATAAATTACATAACCACTCTTTGATATACAAGTTTCCCAATTCGCATCAAATTCTGATCTTACTACACGATTTGAATACACTTGATTTTCAATTCTACCTTGTTCTTCGTTTTCCAAATTTATTCTCCCCTCTTGCCTAAATAGTTATATATATTAAAATAGCAGTCCTGTTTAAAATAGTGACCGATTTTAACATAAATAGTATATGTAGTTAGTAGGAGAATGCTTGGACAATGGAAACAAGACAGTCGATTTTGTATTGACTGCCTTGTTTCCATAGATAGTTCTCTATTTTTCGTTTCGCAGAGCTTCAAAAGTAATCATTTGATTTGCATTTGACGGTTCTTTTTCATAAACATATTCAGCAGAGCAAGTAATGTTAGAGAAACCTATACTTTCTAAAAGGAGTTTAAACTCTACTATTCCATACCAGCGCAGCGCAAAACGTTGTAACTCTGTTTGTACTAGCTGTCCTTTACTCCACTTTTCATATTTCAAATATGATACAGTAACTTGGTTCAGCCAATCTATTTCAATTGATTTATTTTCTAATGTGATTCCGTCTCCACTCGGCAAAGAAAAAGTCGATGTATGAATTTCCCCAGTCTTCCAGTCATGCGGAAGCATAATATCTACGATTAATCGTCCGCCTGGATTAAGATGTTCATAAAAACATTTCAATGCGTTTATAGAATCCACACGATTTTCAATTAAACAAAAAGATCCAGTAGGAATGATAATTGCCTCATATTTATGCGGAAGTGAAAATTGTTGCAAGCTTCCTTCATATAAATTAGGATGTAAGCCTCTCTCTTTACACCGCTTACGGCAAGAATCAAGCATTTCAGGTGAATAATCTATCCCATCCACTTTAAAACCAGCCTCTAGAAGCGGAATGATGACACGCCCTGAACCTACTGCAGCTTCGAGAATTCTACCTCTACAATCTTTTAAACGTTCTTTGTAATAATCAATATCACCATTTAAAGAATAACCGACTGGTTTTGTGTAATCATACAGTTCCGTACAAAGTGTACTATAAAAACTAAACATTTATTTTCTCCTCCGCTTTTACGTACGGAAGATTCCAATTCAACTAATCTTCTCGTACCTCTAATTTTAATGCGCTTTCGAAAGAGCTGACTGTCATAATATATCACTCACTTTCCATAGAATATAATGATATTGTATTCTATAACCTTCCAATTTGAAATATAAAATTAAAAATTCAGACTATAAATCAAAAAGCTTACTTTAGTAAGCTCTTTGGAAAAAATATTTATTTCACAATCGGCAATGTCACTTCACTTAATTTCACTGTAAGTTTCGTGCCCGCTTTCGGTCTAATTGTATAATCATAGTCGCTAGCAATTAAAACGACCCCTATTTGATGTCCAGCTTTAAAGACATAATCATCTGGCTGCATGTCCCATGTGAATGTATAATCTTTGCCCGGTTGAATCGCTGTTGAATCTTCTATATTATTTAAGTTTTGTGGATCCATCCAGCCTCTCGTTACGATTTCCGGCTTCGTTCCTTCATAGTCAACAAGTAATGCTGTTAAATTTGATACAGATCGATCAATATTTCCTGTAATTGAAATCTTTGGTGTACCACTTATGCGTGTATCTTTTTGAAGTACAGGCATTGTATATACTAATCGATTGGCTACTTCTAATTCTGGGTTTGCTACTAATTGATTTGATTTCATTTGTGCATCATCTAAGAATGAGAAAACTTTATTAGCCGATCCCATACGTAGTGGAAAATTGACTGATTTATTACTTAAATACATACGGATTTTTGAAGGTACAGCCGCTGGATCTGGCCAATTTTTTATCTTTTGCCACGATTTATTTTCTCTTTGCACATCAACCATTGGTTCATCCATAATTCCATTTTCAATTCCGTACAACCAATAATCTAACCATTTATTTTGTGTTTGCTGCCAGTTATTACTTGATGTCCCACCATGACCACCTTGGTGTAGCCACATTTTACGAGGAACATTATTTTCTCCGAGTGCATCCCACCATTGCGCGAACTGCTTCGTCTTAACATTCCAATCATTTAAACCATGAACAACAAATACGCTTGCTTTTACATTTTTAGCATCTTTTACATAATTGCGTTTATCCCAAAAATCATTATAATTACCCGTTTTTCGGTCTTGTCCAGCCGTTAACTCTTTTATAACTTGTCCGCAAACTTCAGGATTTTCCCTTGTCAGTACTGCTTCTGCCATATTATCTGTATCTTCTCCTTGATATCCGCCTGGCGCAATTACTGCACCATTTGCACGATAATAATCATACCAACTACTAATTGCTGCGATTGGAATAATTGTTTTTAAACCTTCAACTCCAGTAGTCGCAACAGCATTTGGTAGTGTACCATTATAAGAAACTCCAGTCATACCTACATTTCCTGTAGACCAATTTGCCTGAACTTCCTCACCCTGTTCTGTAAATGCTTTCGCGCGACCGTTTACCCAATCAATAACAGACTTTGTACCGAGTATTTCTTGTTCATCTCCAGTTGTAGGGCATCCATCTGATTTTCCAGTACCGATACTTTCGCCTAGAATAACTGCATAACCTCTTGGCACGTAATAGTTCCCATACGAACCAAGATTAACCGCTCCATACGGTTTTCCTTCATACGCATACAATTCTTCATCTACATTATATACAGGAACATCTTTTAATCCAGATCGATATGGACTCATTTCATAAATAACAGGAACCTTCACATTCGAATCTGTCTTTGGACGCATAACTTTTATCGATACTCTGTCTTTCTTACCGTCGCGATCACTATCAACTTCTGTCTCTACATATAAATTTTCGATAATAGCTTCATCGAGAGAATAAATCGGCTTTGTCATCCCATTTTCTAATTCAATTTTCGTATTTTTAGTCTCTTCTTTCTTCTCTGCATGCACATCCATAGTAAAGCTAGGTATAATTGTTGCAGATAGCATTGCTGACAGTGTAATTGCCATTTTCTTTTTACTCAAAATGTTCCCTCCCCTTATTCGTTCTCTTTTACTATATAACAAAATAACTGAAAATTCAGTTTTATTTTTATATAATAGTTGAGAAACTCAAAGATTTCTTGTTAAGTAAAATTCAATACAGGTGTGAAAGTATTTTCCCACTCCCAGCTTCTATATAAAGTGAGCCCTCACCAATCGGGCGTTTACGGGCAGCGGGGCCCACACCTAACTTCTTTGCTTCCGCTGAATTTTGAGTTTTGGGGTCTTACTGCCCGGCAAATAGCCGGAAAAATAGAGAAAAAGACAACCGATATTTCTATCGATTGTCTTACATTCCATTTATTATTTTTCTAACTCTTTAAAGGTATCTTTCAAGTCTTTATCAGATACCTTTATATCTGCATTTTTAAGCAGATCTCTAGTAACTTGTTGATGGAATTGAGGATCTTGTATACGTTGTTGTTCTAATTCTTTACGAATATTCTCTTTCTCTTCCTCATATGGTTTAAGCTCTTTTTTATCCGTTAACTTAATAATATGATATCCGAAAGAAGATTTAACAGGTTCACTCAATTGACCAACTTCTAACTTATATGCAGCATCCTCAAATTCTTTCACCATCATACCTGGTCCAAATTCAGATAGTTCTCCACCTTTTTCTTTAGAACCTGGATCCTCTGAATATTGTTTAGCCAATGCCGCGAAATCTTCGCCACTATTTAATTTTTCTTTAATTTCTTTTGCTGTCTTTTCATCTTTCACTAAAATATGGCTAACTTGAAGCTTTGGCTTATAGTGATCTTTAATATCTTTTTCCGTTACGGTTGCTTTAATAGCTTTTTCAAAAGCGAAAGTAAGCTTTAATTTCTCTTTCAATTGATCTTCATTTTTCACACCATTAGATTCCATATATGTATTAAAATTATCGCCCATCTTGTCTTTTAATTCTTTCAGTTGTTTCGTTACCTCTTCATCCGTAACTTTATACTTATCATTTAATACTTTCTCTACTACCATTTCAGATAAATTCTGTTTACCATAGTTTTCTTTTAATTTTTTGTTAAAATCACTTTCTGAAATGCTTCCTGATTTTGTAGTTACAATATTATCTGATGAACCACATGCAGATAAAGATAACGTCATCCCCATTAAAATGCTACCAATTACTAATTTCTTTCTTTTCAAATCCGAATACCTCACTTCATTAAATTCAAATGTAACTATGCAAATATAACGTTTCCCTGTGAACTTCACGTGAATTTAATGAAAGTAGAACATTTGCTAATTCTCCATTTAATACATCAATTTTGAAAATTATGGTGATTCATCCTGTATCGCTAACCTCTAAAGCTGCAAAAAGGACTAAATTTTCATTAGTCCTTTTTCACATTTATATAAAATTGAATTTCTCCATTTATAGAGGAAACTCCATATTCAAAACCATGTCTTTCTAAAATACTTTTCACTATCGCTAGTCCTAATCCTGTACCTGATTTTTCTTTACTACGAGAAGATTCTAGTACGTAAAAAGGCTCCCAAATTTTCTCGATATCTTTAATTTTATCCGTATGAATGCCATTTTTTATTTGAAAATATATACTTTTATTTCTATCTTCTAAAGTAATTATTATGCTTTGATTTGCTGTATATTTTATTGCATTAGAAATTAAATTTTGAAATACCATTCTCATTTTATTTAAATCTGCATAAACGATTGTATCACCCGTATTACAGTTTACTTGTAAGTCAATTGCTTTCGAATCCAGGTCAATCTGATGCTTATCTAATATACTCTGGACCAGTGGTTCAATGGGGAATTCTTCTTTTTGTAAAATATCTCTTTCTAGTTTAGAAAATCGTAATAGTTCTTCAATTAAGTTTGATATTTGATCTGTTTGTTTAATAATTGTATCTACATAAGTCCCATCATCTAATCCATCTTTAATCCCCATAGAGTATGCTTTTACTAATGCGATCGGTGTCTTTAATTCATGCGTTACATCACCCATAAATCGTTTTAAATGTTCATTACGATCAGTTAAGTCTTGATGTGCTTCATGTAGTTTTTCACTCATGATATTAATACTATTGGCCAACTCTCCTATTTCATCATTCGTTTTCACTTTCGTTCTTTTAAACTGCAAATGTGAAATATCCTGAGCCACATCACTTAGCTCCTTCAGTGGCGTCGTTATTATTTTTGAAAGTATCCACACAAGTAAAATAATAAGAAGGAGCGAGAAACATACGATGTATAAGTAAAATGTATTTAACGTATTTATAATTTCATTTGAATTCGCAATGGAAGTCCCAATTAAAATTATCGTATCATCTTTCGCAATATATTTAGCAAAAAAACTCGCTTTTACCTTTCCTTGATCGTACAGTTTATTCGATTGCCCTTCCCTCTTCACTTTCATAACTTCGTCTTTCGTAATCCAAAGCTTATTTAAAGTTACTTTCTTTTTCGTAAGTTGCATGCGTAACGCTTCGTTCATAGCATCTTCTGACTGATTAATTGGCGTATACGCAATTGTAACGTTATTTTCACTTTCAATTGTATGAATAACATCCTCTATATTTTCCACTGTTGTATTTTGTATCTGTGTTGTAAATTTATTTAAGTTTTCACGTGTTTTATAAATATTATAGTTCGGTAAGAGATTGTTAATGAATAATAATGAAATCATAAAGATGAGAATAACAGTTGCAGAAATACTTAAAAATAACTTTTTCCCAAGTTTATTCACTTTGTTCCTCCAAACTATAGCCCAGCCCGCGATGCGTCTTAATAATATTTTCTCCAATTTTTTTACGCAGCCTTCTTACATGTGTATCAACCGTTCTCTCTTCTCCAAAATAGTCAAATCCCCATACAATATCTAGCAATTTTTTACGAGTTAAAATCGTTCCTTTATGATTTAAAAAGCATTTTATTAATTCGAGCTCTGTTTTTGTAATTTCTAACTCTATATCATTTTTATATACTTTATTTTTGGCGAAATTTATCTTTACATCTTGTACTTGAATAATATCATCATGCTGAATAAGTTTTTTCGCTCGCGTAATTAGTACTCCTGGATGAAATGGTTTTTTCACGTACTCATCTGCCCCGCTTTGAAGTGCTGCTAATTCATCTTCACTTTCACTTTTCGCCGTAAGCATTAATACTTTTACGCTTGAATTCTTTTTTATTTCCTGACAGACAGTAATACCACTATGTTTTGGCATCATCCAATCCAAAATAGCTAAATCAATTTTTTCATCATAAAATATTTGAAGTGCTTCCTCTCCGTCTTTTGCTAATAAAACTTCGAAGCCTTCTTTTTCAAAATAAGCTTTTAAAATTCTTAACATATCTTGTTCGTCATCTGCAATTAAAACTTTCATATTTTTTCCTCCATTGCTTTTAAACAAAAACCAATTGTATCATACAACATCTTTGTTACATGAATGTGACAGAAAAATATTTAAAGCTTTTGAGGGGATAGTAATGGTGAGGTGTTGTATTATGATAAAAAAAATCGGGGTCATTTCTCTTCTTTTACTTCTATTATCAACAAATGCATTAGCAAATACAAATCAACAAATTGAAGTGTTTGATTGTCAAAAAGAAATGGTCATTCAAAAACAATCTTTAGATCCAATAGTCCAAAAAGAAGCAGTTCAATACGCTAAAGCAATTACTGGTCCATTTAAAAACTTAAATGTCGTTCCAAAAGATGGCTATATGATAAAAATCCCATTATCTAAGCCGGTTTCTATTACTAATCAATGGTTACACACTACAATAGACGAAGTACTTATACTGCTCCCACTAAATGAAAAGCCTTATATTATGCTTTATGATGATGAAAATAATCCGCATTTTTATTATGTAAAAGGTAAACCAGGATTATTATTGAAACAAATGAACGTTAAAACGTAATTGACTGAAAAGGAGTCACCTTATAAGCTAAATTTTAAAGGCTAAGGTGCTCTTTTTTATAATAACAATTTAGTAAATGAAATTATAAAAGTTGGTTTTTAATATAAGGATCGCAACTTCATATATCAGCGATTTTTAAGATATATCGATTTACCAACAAAAAACCTGTTCGTAGCTATTATTTGGATAGCAATCTCTATAATAGTTTGTAGTGACTCGATCCCTTATATAATCCCCCTTTTACAAATCCATTCGCAGTATAAAACACATCCCCTTGCTTCGTGTCAGTATGTAAAACAATCACTTCAAAATACTTTTCCGCATGACATAATAGTTGGTTTAATAATAAGTTCCCTAACCCTAAACGCCGATAATCCCTTGAAATATAAAATCTCCTTAACCGCCCAATCTTATTGTCTTTTGTGTACGGATCCTCATTTAAACCTCCAACTCCAATTAACATATCACCTTGAAAAATACCATATAAACATTCTCCAGTTTTATTGAATGTATTTATTTCGTTTTTATATTCACTTATTAGCCTTATAAGGAAATTAAAACCTTCTTCTTCACTGTCTTGAACGAGATGACTGAATTCATATCCCATTAAATTTTCTATTTGTTGAATATGTATATCTTTCAAGTCCATTCCCCCTAAGTACGAAAATATATAAAATGCTCGAGAATCATTTATTCTGAGCATTTTTATGGTTGTTACTTTATGTAATTTATAGCGTGCGTATTCTTCACTTCATATCTAAACCGATAATACAGTTGATTAATTTTATTATGAAAATATAAGAGCCTTGCTACAATCTAGTGTGTGATAAGGCTCTTTAAAGTTGTTTAATTCTTATCGAATTAAAGCATGTGTTTGTTTAAGTGTATACATTCACCATTTATAAATTCTCTCAAATATACTATAAGTTTATATATTTCTCATTCTTCTCTAACAGGTTCAAAATAAATTGTAATTTGTTAATCGATATGTTTGTGTAACCACTGTTCAAATATCTTTAACTGTTCTTCAGTATGAAAGTAATGTTCACCCGTCTCCATAACTTCTAATTCACAACGATGTTTTTTTGTAAAATAGTTAATAGTTTCAAATTCGCACAGTTCATCCTTGGCTCCGTACATAATATATGTATCTATATTCCATATATTAATAGGATGTTCTTTTACATAGCATAAATAATCCCAATATAACTTTTGACCAATAGGTGTCTCTATAATCATTTCTTTTTGCAAAAGCTCTGGTGTTACATTAAACCATTTCATCATATTTTCGATAATTCGTTCCATATTAACTACTGGTGATAAAAATAATGCCTTTTCTACCACATCATTTTGATAAGCTAAAAGGCTAAAATACGCTCCCATACTACATGCAAACACGTTTATTTCTTTCCAATGTTCTTTTGCATAATTCATAATTATAGATAATTCACTAACACAAATCTGTACTTGGCAAGGAGTATTATCATCTTTTCTTTCTCCATGCTCAGGTAAATCAAAGCTTAATACTTGATAACCTTTTTGTTTGGCTTCTTCAGCTAATATTTGAATAATTGTATCTTCCTTATTTGACATATTTCCATGTACTGCAATAAAAATTTTATCACTCTTATCTCCCCATAAAACCGCAGGAATATTACTAATTTTAAAATTATTTCTAATCATATTCCCTCCATAAACTAAGACATATAGGACTTGGCAAAAAACGCACACACTTTATTTACCTCTGTACAGCAGGTAATATCCCCTTCAACTCCACTAAATCATCTATTACTACATCAGCCTGAGCAAGTTCATCTTCTTGCGCAAAATCAAAATTACACCCAATTGCAAGTAAACCGTTGTCTTTCGCTGCATTTATATCAGATAGCCGGTCACCAACTACCGCTGCCTCTTTTATATCATATTTATTCATAATACTTTTAACTAAGTCACCTTTATTTAGCGATTGTATTTGTTCAATACTAAACGTTTCAATCACCCACTTGTCTAAAGCATAATAAGTTACGATTGCTCGTAAATATTCTTTCAAACCATTACTAGCAATGTAAATGGAACAA
The DNA here is from genome assembly GCF_049310765.1 of Bacillus sp. PSXD-155. NCBI lineage: Bacteria > Bacillati > Bacillota > Bacilli > Caryophanales > Bacillaceae > Bacillus > Bacillus sp. PSXD-155. Next base: position 119,706 of record NZ_JBMOWC010000016.1, read on the forward strand.
TTATTTTCTTTTATATATGTAAATATTTCTTTTACATTTGGATATAAAGCGCCTTTTCCGCTTTTTATGTTTTCAATAAGTCTATCTAAAAAATATGCGTCTGTTTGTTCTCTTATTTCAATAGAATGGTCTGGTAATCAAGCTTCCCAAACTTTCGGTAACGGCACACCCATAATTTCTCTATATTTATCAATTGGTGTTACTGTATCCCATAATTGTAATGATCTTAAGTGATCAAAAGTATCATCTAATGATAATTCTAAAATTTTATCTGTTTGAAATAACGTACCATCCATATCAAAAATTAATGCTTGTAACATTCCTATCTCTCCTTTTGGACTATGGTTTTACCAGATATATTTTTAAGCATCTCAATAATAATTTCTGAGCAATAATTCGCAGCAGTTTTCGCGAAGTCATCATAAGAAATTTGAGCTTCATCATCTGCGCTGTCAGAAATACATCTTATAATGAGAAACGGTATATCATTTATATAGGCAACATGTCCAATTGCTGCCCCTTCCATTTCTGTACAATGAGGTGCGTATTCGTCTATTAATTTCGCCTTTAACTTTGAATCTTCAACAAAACATTCACCGCTGACAATTCTTCCTTCATGAACTGCAATCTGTAAACTACTACTAATACAAGCTTTACGTGCTAACTCTACCAATTCCTTACTTGCAATAAATTCCTCTTGGAACGGAAATAAGTTTTTCATTTGAGTTTTACTTACATCATGATGAGTAACATTCGTTGAAATAACTATATCGCCGACTTTTACATCTGAATGTAATCCGCCAGCAACGCCCGTATTAATGATAGAGTCTACATCAAATTTATGAATTAATGTTTGCGCGCATGCAGCTGCATTTACTTTCCCTACACCAGAACGTGTAATAATTACTTCTATTCCCATGAATTCTCCAATATAAAAAGGCATTCCCGCTATTGTCTGTTCCTCTTGTATAACTAGTTTTTCTAAAAGTAAATCTATTTCAATTTGCATTGCTCCAATAATGCCGATTCTGTTCATGTATGTAGTCTCCTCTTTATTTATAAGTCGGCCAATATATTATGTAATACACTATAATTTTCAGCTATCCAATTCATTTCATCTGCAAAGCGTGAAGGTGGTACACTATGCTGATCCATATTGGCATGGATCCACCAAGTACTCTCCATGTACCAAAGCATTTGAATTGCCCGAACAATATTCCCTACTGGAAAGTCTACTTCATTTCGGTACCCTTCTAAAAATGATGCAACAAGACTCTTATTTAATACTCCGTCACTTAATGCGCACGATATAACTACACGGCCAATATCTAACTCTACATAATCGTAATCCATGCGATCAAAATCAAGAATCGCTGATACTTTATCATTAAGAAACAAGAAATTATCTACCCATAAATCACGGTGCACCCATCCCCGTTGGCTATTATGAAATTGTTCTGTATTTACCAATTGTGTTGCTTCTTGCTGTAATTTTATATAAGAGAGAATGTGCTCTTTTCCTAGCTTCTCTACTTCTCTCATTTTTTCTTCCCAATGTTTCAATCTCGCCTCTTTAGTAGGTGGAACAAATTTAGGATTTTCTCCTTTTATTAAAGAGCCATCATTTAACAAGTTATGCATATAACCTATCGTCTGACCAAGAGAGTGAATTTCCTTTTGATTCACTTTTCCTGGTGAAACTAAGCTACCTTCCTTATGTTCTAATACTATAAATCTTTCATCACTTTTTGATATATGCATTACATTATTTTTATAAATTAATACCCTTGGACAACTTACACCATTATTATGTAATCTTTGCTGTTGTTGTAATGCTTGTATTAAAAGGTCTGAGTTATACATTTTGTACCGTTCTTGATTATATTGCTTTAATACAAAATCCCCTGCATCCGTTTCGAGTTTCCACTTCAAATTTAGCCAACCACGATGAATAGGTATTGCATTTCGAATTTTAAATTCAAATAAAGTTTCACATTCTACTTTCAGCTCTTGAAAAATCATTGTAGCTTTTTCATTAGATAACGGCTCTATCATCTTACTTGTCCTTTCTTAGCTTGGCATTCCTTTCACTCTCTCTAACATAACCGACAATAAAAATTTCGGAAGTACAAGTTGCCTCTTCAATCTTTTCGGCTGTGAGAGTAACCTATACAGCCATTCAGTTCCAGTATCCCTCATCATTTTCGGTGCTCTTTTTACAGTACCAGATATTATATCAATCATGCCTCCGATACCAATAGATAGCGGAACGTTTAATGTTTGTATGTTTTCATAGATGAACTCTTCTTGTTTTGGTGAACCTAGTCCTACGAGTAGTAAATGCGGCTTGAACTGCTTAATTTTCATTTTTATTTCTTCTATTTCTTCACCATTTACAAATCCATGCTGTCCTTTAAACTGCGCTCCTGGAAACTGCTCATTTAATTTTTCTAATGCCTTTTTATTACTTTCTGGAGCGGCTCCAAAAAGAAAGACACGATATTCATTGTCGTTACAATATTTTATTAAATCGTGAGTTAAATCCGCTCCAGTAACACGTTCTTTCAAAGTTCCTTTTAATATTTTCGAGCCAATTATGACACCAATCCCGTCCGCTGTTATTAAATCCGCAGATAGTAACATCTTTTTAAACTGCTTTGATTTTTCCGTATTTTCCTTTGCAGACATAACAATTTCAGGATTTGCAGTTACTACAAACCTTGGTTTCTCTTGTTGTTCATGTACCCAACCTTTTAATAAACTTATAGCTTTTGCATATTCTAAAGTTGAAAAAGGTATACCTTTTATAAACTGTTGATCCACTATACTCTCCCCTTATATAAGCTGCAAATATTCATCAATGTCTTTAGAAATTTGAATAAAAGCTTTATTCCAAAATTCATAATTTCTTATATCTATTTCAAAATGTTTTTTCATAAGCTTCTCTACTGGAGCCTTTCCTGTTTCTCGTAAAAACTCTTTATATTTCGAATGAAAAGTACTTTTACCTTCTTGAGCTATTTCTAATAAGCTAAAACTTACTAAATATCCAAATGTGTATGGATAATTGTAAAAAGGAACATCTGCTATATAAAATTGAATATATTTCATCCATACAAACGGCTGGTATTCACTTAAAGCTTTTCCATAAGCTTCTTTTTGTGCCATTATAGATAATTTCTCAATTTCATCAGCACTTAATGGACCCTCTTTACATTTTTCATAAAATGTTTTTTCAAACTGATACGATGCTCGTATTGCCATTACATAATTAAAACTATTTCTTATTTTCCAGCTAAGCAATGCCTTTTTCATATCTTTACTATCCGTTGTTTCAATTAGATAATTTAAGAGTACCGTTTCAAAGAAAATAGATGATGATTCAGCCGTACTCATTGGCAAATAATCATCTAAAAAAGATGTAGATTGTTCAAAACTCATATTATAAAAATGCCAAGCATGTCCTAATTCATGAGCGAGCACTCTTACACTATCTATACTCCCATCATAACGAATGGAAATTCGCGATTCTTTCTCACTGAAAAATGGAGCACAAAACCCACCTGGTGACTTATTCTCTCTCGGTTCAGCATCTATCCATCCACTTTCTATCGCATTACGTGCAAATTTTGCTAATTCTTCATCAATATTCTTACATGCATCATAAACGTTTTGTACTGCTACTGAAAAAGGAATAGTAACCTCATTACTTTCCTTTACTGTCATAAGTTCATGCCATGTAATCGAAGCTTTCCCTTTCTTATACACGTTTAAAGCACTTACTAATTTATCAAGGTTTTCTTCTGTCGTATTCCACATTTGGAATAATACAGTTTCTGAAATACCATTCGCATGAAGGGACCTTGCTAAAATCTCTCTATCTTCTAATTCATTACCCTTTGTATTACGCAACCTTCCTATTTGATTTAATACAGTAGCAAAAATTTCTTTTTCCTTATGTAAAGCACATGTTAATGACTCGAATACTTCTAATCTTTCCTTTTCATTATCACTATTCATTGCAACATGATTTGCTTGTCCAAATGATAATTGCTTATTATTGTGCTCTATTTCTATCCTATCCCTTAATTGTATGTACATATTTTCCCACGCATTAAGCTCATCTTTTATTAACTTAGTATTATCTAAAGTTTCCACTTCATTATGTTTTATTACTTGCTGTAATTCACTTTTTAGTTCCTTCACTTTCACGATCAATTTAGTAAGGTCAGATGGAACACTTTCTTCAACCGATCGACAGTACAAATAGTATTCTGCTTTTTCAATAGCTTGTATAAGCTTTGAAAGAATCTCTACATCTTTTGTTACAAAATATTGCTCTTTCAACTCCAAAATCGGAAATAGAATATCCTCATTCAAATACAAGCGATTTAAATCCCATCTAGCACTTTCTTGCATTTTTATAGCCGCCTCCTGTTTTTACAAATAGTTACAGATATTTCTCCCCACACAATTATATATGAAATGGCAAAATTTTGATATCTTCAAATATTTAAATTCCTATAAATACATTCTTATTTATACTCTTTTCTTCTACCATTAAGTATCATTACACATATAAAAAATACTCCCTCTACAAGATTGCATTTGATATAGGAAAACTTCAAAGATTTTATCTTCATCAATACCATATCGACCAATTATCACAGATTAAAAAATAAAAAAGGATTGATCAAAAGATCAATCCTTTACTCTACTTCATTTAAGAAAAATAACGTTATAACGCCAGGTCCTGTATGTGCACCGATTGCTGCACCAATTGTATTTACGATAAATACTTCACAGCCAAATCTTTCCGTAATTAATGATTTTAATGCTTCAGCTGTTTCTAAATCGTCACCGTGAGTCATACCGATTGTTTGACCTTTAAGGTCTTTACCACGCTCTTCCATAATATCAACAATACGGCTTAATACTTTCTTTTTCCCTCGTACCTTTTCAAGTGGTACAAGTTTTCCTTCTTCCACGTTTAAGATCGGTTTAATGTTTAGTAAACCACCGATAAATCCTGCGACTTTACTTAAACGTCCACCTCTCACTAAGTACTGTAAGTCAGCTACAGTGAAGATATGTTCCATATGGCTCATTAGAAAATCAACACGCTTTAAAATATCTTCTTTTGATGCGCCGTCTTTTGCCATTTTAGCAGCTTCTAAAACGACAAGACCTTGACCAAGCGAAGCACATTTCGTATCAATAATTTCTAAATCTAAGTTAGCATATGTTTCTTTTACTTCCTCTTTAATGACAACTGATGATTGATATGTACCAGACAGTTCAGATGAAAAAGCTAAATATATACAAGGATTACCTTCTTTTGCATAAGAAACAAATTTTTCTTGGAACGTTTCAAGTGAAGGCAATGACGTTCTATAAACAGCGCCTTCTCTCATTTTTTGCAATAATGTAACTGACTCTAATGTTACTCCATCTAAATACTCTGTTTCTGCTTCATCATATACACGGAGTGGAATTAAATCAATATCATATGCTTGCAGCAATTCTACTGGTAAATCCGCCGCACTATCCGTAATGATTTTAACACCCATTTTTAAACCTCTATTCTGTTATAAATATAAAATAATAAAATAAAAATAGTACTTTTAAATTATATACGTAAAACTTAAATGAAGAAAGGAAAACACTTTATATTGTATGCACTATTCTTCAAAACTTGAACTGTTAATGAAAATGATTCTATTTTAAACACCTTTTTCTTATTATTTTTCTAAAACACGAATA